>NZ_JAFLMX010000030.1:0-63473 GCF_017849675.1 Alteromonas sp. AO-Serp | reverse complement strand
CGCGATTGATAAGGTTTACACTGGTGGCTTCGAACAGCGTCGATAGAGTTCACCCATTTAATGTCGCTATAGCTGAACCAGCAAAGTAGCGCACTTGCTCGCTCCTGCTCAACCCACCCTGCGTTTTCTAGCAAAGTAGATTCACCATCATGAGGTCTATCACCTTGTGTTTGAGCATCTGCACTGGCATCGTTTTTAGCATTATCACGAGGGGCTTTTAGCGGTATGCCAGGTAGGTACTCATGCCAATAAGCGGCCTGGGTATTCGAGAACGTAACTCTAGGTTGGTCGCAAAGTGAAGGCGAATTGAAATGAATTAGCCCGTCATCGAAGTCAGGGTCATAGCTGATCTTCCAAGTAGAACCAAAATGTTGCGTATTGGCGAAATAAAAGGGCGTGTTATTTTGGTGAAGTGCTTTGGCTATATGTTGAATTTGTGGGTCTTGCTCACTGCCTAGTAGTGCGACGTGCATTTGCGTTCCTTGCTAGCGTTGTAAGTGTTCAAAGAATCTAGTAGCCCTTAAAGCAACACATGGGATACTGCCTAAACCGTATCCATGTGTTGACTTTGATAAGCGGTAAGTTACGACAAAATATCAGGTAGTTTGCCGCCGCCTTCACCAATAGCCATGGTTATGTAAACGGGCTCTTTAGGTCTTGGACCGACTACCGGCACACTTTCACTTAGGCGAGCTCGTAGTCCGCCGGATACCTCAAATAGCTGAGATTCAGCAACGGTAGCAAGCTTAGAATTTGCTGGTTGGTTCTGAGTTAATGGATGGTTTTTCATAATGTACGCTCCTTGTAGTGGCGTGGTGAGTAATGAAGTGGACACGCTTACAGCGAAGCCACTTCTTGGTAAAGGGTTCTAAAACAGCAGGCAATAAGCACAGAACGGTTGCTAATGTTGAGCTTTTTGTAAATGTTGGCGCAGTGAAATTTGACGGTCCTTTCACTGATGAATAGTTCTGAGGCAATAACCTTATTTGAGCGTCCTTCCATTATTTTGTGTGCAACTTGTAGTTCGCGTTTTGATAAACAGTCAATGGGGATAACGCTGTTCCGAGCGGTAATGCCGTTCGCATCTATTTGCATGCGTTCAGCTGCTGTCATCAATACTGCGGGTTCTCTGATTTCATGTGTTTTCATAGTGTTTCTCCTTGTTTACCTGATGTTGCGCTTCCTGTTACTTCAGTGGGAGGGCATAGATGTAAGTTGCCGTTTTCCAGACGATAAACCTTGTCTGCCATGGCAATTGATTGAGGGCGATGTGCCACAATAATTCGCGTCATATTTAGAGACTTAAGGTGATGATTTATTTGAGCCTCGTTTTCCATATCTAGGTGACTGCTTGCTTCGTCTAAAAATAAAATGTCTGGCTCTTGATAAAGCGCTCTTGCTAGAAGCAGGCGCTGTTTTTGACCACCACTTAAGCTGCTACCCATATCACCGACCAAGGAGTGGTATTGCATAGGCATTTGCATGATGTCTTCATGGATACAGGCAAGCTGAGCGACGTAAACCATTTTCTTGAGGTCGGGAGCTTCTTCAAAACAACAGATATTTTGCGCGATGGTGCCGCTTAAACAGGTATCCTCCTGAAGCACTGACGCGATGACTGGGTTTGTAGAGCTTGGGTGTTCAATATTGCCTTCTGAAACAGGGTACAGTCCCATCAGGCACTTAAGCATTGTGCTTTTTCCACAGCCGCTATCGCCTGTGATTGCGACGATCTCTCCGCTATGTACCGAGAACATTAGATTTTTAAACACCCACGCATTGGTCTCACTGTAGCGATAACTGAGCGCCGCCGCTTTAAGCGCTATAGGGCGAGTTTTGGCATCAAGAAGCGAGGGCGTACTTGCGCCATCAGGCGTTAAAACGTTAGGTGCAAGTGAGTTGGACGTGGATGAGTTGGGGACGTCTGCACTGCTAAAATGATCGTTTTGTTTTTCAAATGTATCGTCCTTAGTTTTTAACGACAGAGGCTTCTGCTGTGATGGTGTGAGTAAAATGTCGCTTAAGCGGTTGAAGTGAACACCTAACATACTAAGCTCAATCAGCTTGTTAACTACGCCATCTAATGCGCTGACAAAGCGAGCTTTGTACGCCATAAATGCCAGCAGCATCCCTATCGAAAGGGTTCCTTCCATAACTAGGCTGGCACCAATATACACAACGACCAAATTTTCAGCGCCAAACAATAGCTGATTGGTCAGTGCGCTGCCTATGTTGATCTTTCCAAGAATAATGTCTTTGTTTAGCGTGGCGACAAGCTTGTTTTGCCACTGTCCGTGGCGCTGTACTTCTTGGCTGTATACGCGAATAGGTAGGATAGCGCGTACGCTTTCCATAAAGTGACTTTGTTCTAATGCTGCAAGCGCAATGCGTTCAGTGGTAAGACGTTTAATAAACGGCAGCAGTCCAAGACGAACGGCGAGGTAGGCAAGCATGATTGCCACTACAACCAGCGTGAGTTTGGGCGAATATAAAATCATTACTGCTAGCGTGATCACTGCCATAAGCCCGTCTAACAGCGCAGTAACCAGGCCAGTGGTTAGGAACTCACGAATACTCGCCAGTGAGCCAAAGCGGGATACCACATCGCCAATATGTCGCTTGTCGAAGTAGTCCAAGGGAAGCGATAATAAGTGCTTAAATACCGACGCCGACATTTGAAGTTGAAGGCGAGACGACACCGACAGAATAACGAACTTTCTTATCCCGCTAGTAAAAGTTTCTATTATTAGTAGCAGGGCAAACCCTATTGCCAGCGCTTTCAGTAATGCATCGTTGTTATAAATCAATACATCATCTACGACTGTTTGCATGTAATAGGGTGAAGCAAGTGCAAATAACTGCAACACAATCGATAACGCAAAAAGGGTTAGAAGATTGCGCTTAAACCCTGTTGTTCGAGTGAAGAATTGACTAAGACCCAAACGTGGCGCGGACTTCTTGGGACTAAATGTGTCGCTAGGCGTGACTTCAAGTGCAATACCAGTAATGTACTTCGACGCCTCAGAATAAGTGAGTTTTCTTTCTCCAAGCGCGGGGTCGTGAATGGTAAGAGTTTTTCCCTTCACTTTAGTTAACACAACAAAGTGATTCATGTTCCAATGTAGAATTGCAGGGCAAGATAATTGCGCCAAGTGCTCCATTTCTATCTTGATGGCGCGGGTTTGGAAACCCAAATCACTGGCAATGCGCATTACGTCTTTTAACGTAGTGCCTCGTAGCGACACAGACACAGACTGACGTAGAGCATTTAGATCACGTTTATCAGAATAGTACTGCGCAATCATAGTCATACAAGCAAGTCCACACTCAGCTGCTTCGCTTTGCAGTACAACGGGCACACGCTTTTTTGTATAAAGGATTTGCGTTGAAAGTGGGTGTGTAATGTTCATCATGATTACAGCTTCCCAGTAATGCTATACAGTGGTTCCATTAACCACTCCATCAACGTACGTTGACTTAAATCTACGTCTGCAGAAAATGTCATCCCAGCTTTCAGTGAAATATTGTTTCCATAAGCCAATATTTCTTTTGTATTTAGCGTTGCAGTAACAAGATAAGCGGGTTCACTAATAGAAATAGGGATGTCGGTAAGCTCACCAGGTAGCACCAACGAAGGTGAAATGTTCACTATCTCCCCTGACTGCACACCAAATTTTTGATAAGGAAATGCGTCGTATCGAATATGCAGGGCTTGGCCTTTGCGTAAAAATCCAGCAGACCGCACGGGAACTGCAATACGCGCTTGAATGTCGGCATTTTTAGGCAGTAAGGTAAGAAGCGGGCGAGAGCTATCGATGGTATATCCCGCCTTTACTTGAAGGCCGGATATCACGCCATTGTGAGGCGCATAAATCGTTTCTTCTGCGTTACTCTTGTGACTTACTATTTGCTGCGTGAGATCGCTCAAGGTGTTCTCCACGTTTGCCATTTCATTGGCCTGCTGTTGAGGCAAAGTGGCAAGTTCATGGTGGAGAGCAGCGATATTCGCCTTTTCGTCATTTTGGTCTTTTTGGGCCAACGTAAGCTGTTGTTCGGCGGTCAATCTTTGTAGCGTATGGTTTTCATAGTCTGCTTGGCTAATGTGCCCTTGATTAAGTAAGGTTTGCGCTTTCTCCCACTGCTTTAGTGCTAGTGCCCACTGGGTTTGCGACAATTCAACGATGGCGTCTAAAGCCGTTAATGCCCGTTTGGCTTGGCTTAGTTGTTCTTCTAAGCCTTGTCGCTGCGCTCTATGCAACACATCAAGACGTTGAATACTTTGACGTGTTCGATGCTGCTTTGCTTCAAGCTCAGCGAGCAACTGCGTGCTAACTTTATTACCTGATGCATCATCGCTACTGTAGTTGATCTTAATTAGCGGCGCGCCCTTACTCACTAATTGACCTTCACTGACCAATACATCAAGTACTTTGCCGCGCCTTGCATCGGCATAGAGCTTAAAAACGCCATGACTGGGTTCCAGCCATCCACTCACTGATGCCTTTCGTGCGTAGCTTCCCGTATTTAGATAAATAATCACTGCCAAAATCCAGACCACAAGCAGGCCAGCTATTGCAGAATAAACAGGTTTTGGGGTCATTAAAAAACGTCCATCAACAGCATTTGATTGCTCATCAATGACTTCCTTTCTAAACAGTCCTGTTCTCATCTCCATTCCTTTTTTGTTTATGCATTTGCGTTGCAGTGCTTATCTAACTTTGTTTGGGTCACGTTAAAGGTATCTGGCCGCCACTTCCGTTTAGGCTTTTTCTCCTTGGCATCACAGTCCTTGACGCCTCCGTTTTGTTACTACCAGATACCTTGTGGTCAACATTACTGCGGTGACGGTGTTCACTTTAGGTGGGTTGGGAACTTGATGAATTACTGCTAAGGTCTATATTTCAGTAGCACACGGTTTCACTGGTGTTGGCGCATTTTTGAAAGCGGCTGGCTCAAATTTAGAAGTGATTCAGACACAAATAATTGCCAGTAAAATACAAAGAAGTCATAGAGCTGTATAAAGAATGTGCTATAAAAAACAAAGGAATATGAAAATAACACGGTAAAAACACACAGAAGGAAGCCTCATGTTTGTGCCCAGCATACTTTTAAAGCAACTCTATACACGCGCAAGTCTTACGAAGACAGATAAAGGCTTATCTTTTTCTCTGAAAAACAGATTGAAAGACGCAACCATTAAAGAAGTAAAGTGGATATCTCTTGATGGCGAAAAAATTCCAGAGCATAAAATTTCACTCCAGTTAACTCCCGACTCCAGTATTTCCGTAGAAGCATTAAATAAATCAGACGGAGAGCCCTTTGGCTTGCGTCAAACCATTACCGTGCATTTAGATATTGATGAAGCGCCGTGCCCAGAAAAGCGAAAACTGGGTATTTGCTTTTCTGCTTCGCCTTTTGGCAAGCTTAAATTTGAAGTGGAAGACAATATTACTGCGCCAGGACAACGCAGCGCTTTTATTCCTCGTGACGACATGGATGACTACGGCGAAAGTATTATAAAAACACGCCAAGAATATTTCGAAAGCGCCACCGGAAAGAAAATTGATCACGTAGGTAAGTATTCAATCGACCCACAAGCGCTAAAGGGGAATATTGAGCATTTTATTGGCGTGGCGCAGGTTCCTATTGGTATTGCAGGGCCGTTGAAGATAAACGGAGAGCATGCACAAGGGGAGTTTGTCGTGCCGTTAGCGACAACCGAAGGTACACTGGTGGCATCGTATAACCGAGGCATGAAGCTGCTTAACATGAGCGGTGGCGTAACGGCAACGGTCGTCGACGATGCTATGCAGCGAGCCCCTGTATTTATTTTTGAAAATGCACGGGGTGCTAGAGATTTCGTTAAATGGATTAAAGCAAACTTTGAAAAGATTAAGGAAGAAGCAGAAGCGACCTCAAGTATTGCTAAGCTGACGTATATCGACCATTTCCTATCGAATAAATTTGCGTTTTTGCGTTTTAACTTTAAGACCGGTGACGCAGCGGGTCAAAACATGGTTGGCCGTGCTACCTTCGCAGCATGTGGGTGGATACTTGATCATTATGAGGGGATAGAGAATTTCTACCTTGAGTCTAACTTTGCTACAGACAAAAAGGCCTCTCAAATAAACATTATGCGTACCCGTGGTAAACGGGTGACAGCTGAAGCCACTATTAAACGCGAACATTTATTAGAAGTAATGCGCGTAGACCCCAAACAGATAGATTATCACGGCCGTGTAGCTGGCGTAGGATCTTTCTTGTCTGGTGTGAATAACACGGGTCTGCATTCACCAAACGGTATTACTGCTATGTTTATCGCCACAGGGCAGGATGTTGCAAACGTATCTGAATCGTCGGCGGCAATGATGTATTCAGAATTAACAGACGACGGTGACCTGTACGTGTCTATTACCATTCCATCGCTCATCGTAGCGACGTATGGCGGTGGTACAGGAATAGGTACACAGCGCGAGTGCTTAGAGTTGCTGGATTGCTACGGGCGAGATCGCGTGTATAAATTTGCAGAAATTGTGGCGTCTGTGGTGTTGGCTGGAGAGATATCACTAGCATCAGCCATTAGTTCGTCAGACTGGGTGTCGTCACACGAACAGTATGGCCGAAACAGATAAAACCTTGGCCAACGAGGCGATTCATCGGCCAATAGAGACTAAAAATATTGGCCGATGAAAGCGCCTCGGTTTCGCTTCGCCACCGCCTGCATAAATGCACTAAAGCGCTGTGCGTTTCCATTACTTCGGCTAAAGCCTACGCCGTGTATACGAATAACAGGCTGTCCATTGGCACCTTGGTTAGCTTGGGTAATCTGACTTACAATCTGATCTAAATTCGGCCTTTGATAATCATCACCAAACACATAAAGACTCACGCGCCCTTTGGTGTTTTTATACAGCTTGATGGCTTTAAGGATCCCCGCTTCAGGCTGACTCGCCCCTCCTTTAAAGCTCTTCATTTGGCTCATCGCGGTGTCTCTCATTGTTTGTCTGTCATCTAGCCATTGCCCAGCTCTACTGGAAAACATAAAGCTTCCGTCAGCAGACATAATCTGAAAACCTTTCATTTTAGGATGGTTTTTTAAAATGTCGTTTACGACGGTGATCACGCGATTCCAACCACTGCCAGAGGACATGGAACCCGAGTTATCGATAGCGAAAATAACGTACTCAGCATCGGTGGGAATTCCACCAACATCGTCGTCAGGCGTATCTGTCGGATTCGGCGTATTTAACATAGCGGTTGCTTGGCGTATTTCGTTACGCAGCGACGAAGCTTTGTCCTTCAGTTGATTAATGGTTTGTTGTGCGCGTGGTATCGATGAGTCTAAATTGTCTTTCTGTTCCGTGACGGAAGCGGTTTTGCTTTGTGCTGCTTTCAGTTCTTGTAGCTTATCTGACAGTGCGCCTTTGAGCGTTTCCACATCAACTTGAGCCTGTAATACCTGGTCAATAAGAACACTTACGTTACTAGGGCCGCGCTCGGTGTCTTCAGTGCCGTTTTTCGCCAGAAGCACCAGCATGACTACGGCGCCGAAAGCACAGGAAATTATGTCGAGAAAGGCAATGTTAAATACCTCAACGGGGGCTCGTTGAATTTTTCGCATTAAGGCCACTCCGGAGCAGGTGATAGGAAAGTGCCGCTTGTTGCGCGGGTCCATTCCCAGTACATAGGTGAAGCAAAAGGATCGCCCTCAATGGGCAGCAAAATCACACTGTAATGCACGCCTTTCTTAGCGCGCTTAACGGTTTCAACAAATAAGGTCTTACGGCAATCTGATGAAATTGACTTTTTACTACTAATGAAGCTTTTGCAGCTCATGGGTAGTCCGTCACCCAAGGTAGGAAGGCCATCGGTGACAATATACACATCGGTGATGTTTGGGTTAGCCTTAAATAAAATGCTTAAGCCTTCTTGAAGGTTTGTTCCTCCATTGGGGACGACAGCACCGAGGTCTTTAACTATGGCATTCATCGAGCCGCTGACTTTGGCACTATTTACATCACGAAGGCCTAGTGTGGTAGCGGTGTCTGAAAAAGTCACTACGGTGACTCTTGATTCTAAAGGGACACGCGCGAGCATCCATTGAGCTACCCGTTTCGTGCGTATCCACTTTGGCGTAGAGACCTTCTGGCTATCACTTAACGCTAACTTGCCTAAAATATCCACCAAGTTGTCGCCCATCATTGACGCACTTTTGTCAATTAGCAGACCTATTTCCGGGCCTTCTATTTTCATGCCAGTGATGTAGTTCTGTTCGCCGGTACCTTGCATTTGAATGTTGGCTGACTTTTCTACTTCTTTAGACAATGCGGCTAGCTGGTTTTCAAGATCAGCCACTACTGCCATTTCAGTAGACATATCTTGCAGTAGTTTTGACTGGTCTTGCGTTGTATCTGCTTGCGCTTGCTGAGCATCGTCTTGCTTCGCTGACTCAAGGGCAATTTTATCGTTTAACTCGTCAATCGACTTTTTGAGTTTTTGTTGTTCTTGCTCTGCGGCGGCGAGTTCCTGCTCTAATTTTTCTTTCTCTTCAGTTGGTGTAGGTGTAAACGCTTTAAAGTCGACCAGAATGAAAATAAGAATAACCGCGCCAAGGCCACAGGCCATAACGTCTAAAAACGCCAGGTTAAATCCGTCTTCGGCTTTACGCACTTTAGGCATTACTGTCTCGCCTAATTAGTTGTGAAGGTGTGACAGAAGGTGGTGTTCACAAGACTCTTGTGTGCGAATTACCATAGTGTCTTGGCGACCATTTAACAGGTGCATTAACAACATTAGAATAAGCGATATAAAAAGCGCGACGAGCGTAGAGTTGAACGCAACGCCTAGCGAAGCCGTCATTCCCGCGATATCACCATCTAGGGCTGCGTCTGCTTGCGCAAGGGCTGCGCCAATACCGCGAACAGTGCCAACGAAACCAATCGAAGGAATAGCCCAAATAATGTAGCGAATCACGTTATTACCACTTTCAAGCTGGGCAGCAATATTTTCTACCGAAGCGTGGATTGCATCGGCAGCATGCTGCACGTTCTGTGTGTTTTTAAAGCGTCTAATGCAGTTTATCCACGTGCTGTATGCGGGGGTGTCGCTATAAGATGAAGACGAAAGCTCATCTAACGCTTTATCTACATTTAGTGGCGTATCTTTGTTGTGCTCAGGCAGTAAGTCTCGTGAGTAAATCTCTTCTTCATCCAGCAGCTTCCAAAGTTTGTAAACCATTAGGAAAATGCAAAACAGCATCAGCGAGATACAAACCTGTTGCTCGATATCTTTAAGAATAACCCAGAAAGAGGATAGGGACGCTGTGCCAGCTGTTGCCATGACTTTTTCGGCTGCGGGGCGAATAAAACCGGCAAATAGAAAATGTACCAAGGCAAATATAAATAGAAAGACCCCGCCACTTACAAGAAAGCTGGGGTTCATTGACAACGTATTCTCTTTATTCATCATCATTCCTTGATAGTTAAATGTTAGTTGGAAAGTCTTGCGGCGAATCTAACGATACAAAGTACGCACTTGCGGTGCCCGCAATGGCCAACAATACTGCAGCAATGATCAGTTTCTTTTTCATATTAATTCTCGTATCTCGCTATGCGAAAGCCTATATCGTCAGCAGGTTCAGTCTCACCGCTGCGCACGCTTGCGCGAATATTTTTAAGCCGACCCGTTTGAAACGACGCGCCTTTTACTACGTGTTTACCTTGTCCAACAGGGCCTAGGTAGTCGGCAAAAGTACCAGACTGGTTTGATGGTGAATTCTGGTAAACATCGTGGACCCACTCACGCACATTGCCATCTAAATCGTAGAATCCACCGCGTTCAGCTTTGAACGAACCAACAGGAGCTTTGTCGGCAAATCCGTCATCGTAGTCTTTTAAAATAAAGGTCTGTTTCCCACTTAGCGACGCATCAGCGAAGTTGCCTTGCTTATCGCGAAGCCTAAACTGATTACCCCAAACAAAGATTGTTGGTGATGCTCGGCGATTCATTTTTGCAACGAATTCCCACTCGGCTTCCGTAGGTAAACGATAGCCTTTCGAGGTTTTATCAATACCGGTTACTCTGCCATTTTGAACAACATAAAACGGTGTTAAACCTTCCTTCTCGCTTAGCCAATTTGTAAACGCAACCGCATCACTCCACGAAACATTCGTGATCGGTAGCTTGCTGCTAGGCCCTTTCCCTGCGAACGCGGCGAACTGCGCCTGAGTAACCTCGTGATTAGACATCCAGAATTTACGCGAAAAAGATACGTCTCTTTGCGTTTCATTGCGCTGGCGATCCTTTTCGTTTGCAGGAGAGCCCATAGTGAAGGCTTTGGGTGTAACAAGCGAAAGTTGAATACCCAGTGTATTTGCAAAAAGCGGCTTACCTTCACGCCGTCTTGCTTCAAACTCTGTAAGCATATCAGCGTGTACTTTCACCGGCTTGTTTGCACTAGGTGTAATAGTCTTGGTAACACTGCGATATCCTTCACGTTCGAATGTTACTGTGTGCGGTAAAGCTTGAAGCGTTAAATTAAGCGGCGTTTGACCTTTAGGTGAACCGTCGATGAAAACTTTTGCACTTAACGACGCGCTTATATTCACTTGTCCTCGCTCTTCTTGAAGGTTGAAGGTAAGCGCTTTGTTCTCGCCGGGAGCTAGCGTGATCCGCTGGCTTTGTGAAATGAATCCGGTTTTTTCATACTTGACGATATGTGGCGTATTCGCATCCACACGAGATCTTGTATCAGTCGGTTTATTATTTACTGTAAGTACGCCGCCTTGAGGGTCTGTCGAAACTGTTATCTGTGCTTGAAGGGGTTGAAGGTTATAGTTTCTTGTCGGGTTAGGGCGTTGGCTAGTGACTTCAATGGTGTCTTCCAATGGCTCTAGCCCTGACTTCGTCACGACAATTTCGTACTTACCGCCATTCATATTAATAGAAAGTGGCGTGACACCCATATCTTTACCGTCAAGGGAGACATTGGCACCAGAAGGGCTTGAGTTTATGCTAATTGCGCCCTTAACTGGAGAAAGTGAAATAACTTGTTCAATTTCCTGCGCGATATCTGCATCAAATTGGATCTCACCCGTTTCATAATGCGGATGACTGGCGCTCGCTCTGTAGCTGCCCTTTTTTAATTCCGTTACGTAGGTTCTCGATACCGCTACTTTCTCAGCGTTTAAATGCCAGGTTATTTCACTCAATGAAGGGGAGGTTGATAGGGTGACTTTTGCCGGTAAAGGAACGAGCGTAACATTAATAGTGCTTGGCGAATTGTCGTTAATAACAACCGTGGCATCTTGATATTTTGGGGCCGAAACCTGGACTTCAGCATGGCTACCAAACACGTAAAGCTTGTCACTAATGAACATCGCACTACCACTTAAAACAGCAAATTGCGGATTTTGTGCTGCACGTTCTGGAGAAACTGCAAAGGCATAACCTTTGGTAAGAAACAGCCAGCCAAAATAAACAACGAGAACGGCGGCCAGTCCTATTAATGAAGCTATAGCAACGCCCTTTCTTCGCTTCTTTCCTTTGGCAATGGCGTCATCAATACTGCTCACTGGATAGGTCCTTATACTTTTTCAGTACATACAATATGTACTGATAGGTTGGTGTCTGACGGTGAAACTACAATCTCTTGAATGGTTGAGCGATAACCCTCGCGGCTCCCTTCAATGCGATATGTACCAGGTTTCAGCTGAATGGTTTTTGTTTTTACTTCCCCCACGAGGCCTACTCCAAGTACCTTAATATAGGTATCGTTATCCGACGTTATTGTTACGGATCGGGGCTGATTGATATTGTCGATCACTTGCTCAAGCGAAGATATTTGGGCACGCAGTTTTGCGCTTTTTTCTGCATGTGAACCTGCTCGCGCAATGTCTTTAAGGGCTAGATTTCTGACGTTGTTATCCGATAAACGTTCTGGCCGCCTTTGGTAAGCGCTCAAGCTTTTTTCTGCATCGAGTATGGCTTCGGCATTTTGCTTTGCCTCAAGTAAAGCAGGGCTGACTGGAAAGCTAGCGAGGCCTTTATTTGCTAGCAGCTTTACGGTTTGCCATTCATCTGCGCTGACAAACAAGGCGACTTGATTTTCAATTTTCTGCTGCTCTTGTGAAGCAACTAAAGACGCGAGCTTTTTACTAATGGTGGCAAGCTCATTGCTTGAAGCTTTTAGACTTTTGGCGTCATTGAGGAATTCTGCGGCAGCAGGGTAGTCACCTTGCTCGATAGCTCGATTTGCCTGAGCTAGCAGCGTATCAAATCGGCTGTCTTGCAATTGCCGGTTAATAGCATCAAGTGCTTGCTGTGCGTCCTTACGGGCAGGATCTAACTGTACTATTTTTGCGTACGCTTCGCGCTGTTTGCTGATGTTGTTTTCGACCTTACCAATGCGTGCCTGCTCGTAGGCGTCTTGCACCTCATCAAATACATCAATGCGTTGCTGCAAAATGTTAGCTTTTTCGAAATCAGGGTTTATCGTTAACGACGTTTTATTTAGGTTAAACGCGCTTGAAACATTCCCATTATTGAAGGCAAGGAGGGCGTCTTCATAAGGTTGAGTGTAGGCGTTTTCGTAGTCAGTATTTATTGTGTCAACTGAGCTCTTTATATCATCCAGTGCATTTATAACTGCGCCGTAGTTGGATGCGCCATACTCATTAAACGCAGTATTCAACTTGCGCTCAACTTCACTCGCTTTTTCTAGGAACATCTGGGAGTGTGAAACGCGACTAACCAAGTCGTTTACACTTTGTTTTGACTCGCTAAGCGCCATTTGAAGGGCTTTTCGTTCTTCTTCATTAACTTCCACAACGGGTGTGGATTTTGCGGTTTGGGGTACTGCTGTTGTGTCATCCGTGGCGTCCGTAACGTTCGATGTGACAGTAGGCATATATGAGATAAGGAGTACGCCTGCAACGCCTATCAACATGACCAGTGAAAAACCGAGCAGTGACTTTTTTATGAGTGCCTTTTTCTTTGCTCTGCTTTGCTCTATTTGTTGCTCAACGCTTGGCATGCGTAACCCTTTACTCTCTAACTTAACAATAGAATAGATATCTTATTTAATGGTTTTGATAACACCAACGACTGGGCTTATAGCGCAGTCATTGGTGTGGATTCCATGTCATAGATATCTTTAAGGCGAGCGCGAAGCTGGTAGTATTGTTCGCTTGCTGTGCCTTGAAGCTCAATTCGTTGATTGTCTATTTCAACAATTTGATCGGCTACCTGAATATCAAGGTTTTGCCCCATTTCATCGAATAGATCCCGTTGGGCGTGAAGCTCTTTGTTAGTTTTGATTGCTTCACTCAGTGTGCCAATTGCGGCAATACCAGCACCTGCCGCGGCTACTTGACCAGCCGTTGAGCTAGAGTTAGAGCCTAAAAGCACTGAGGCGACTGCGAATAACCCTGCCGTGACTTGTTGTGTGGTGCGTTCTGCTTCAAGTTCTCTGATTTTCTTGGCTTCAGGAAGTGTCTCTTTCTGGTACTTACGGTATGGCTCTTCAGTGGTTACCCAAAAAGAATCATAGGTTTCTTGAAGGCTATCTATAAATTGTTCATCTTTCGCCTGTATGGCGCGCACGCGACGAAGCATTGGATCGCTATCTGAAGGCGCACTTACTAGCTTAATCTCACCTCTTCTGCCTTGAGTAAGGTATTGGCTAAACGACTCAGGGCTATACATTTGTGCGTAGCGCAGGTCTGACACCATTTGCACTTCTTGCTTGTAGGCATCGGATTTCTTTATAAGCAAATCATAAACGAATTTTGCAATTTGCTCGAAAACTGGGCCGTTAGGGTTTTCGCCGCGAGACATGGCATCGCGATACCAGCCTTCACTTACGCGGTATTCAAATTCTTCTTCACCCCATACTGTGTTTTTAGCGTCCATCACTTTCACGCCAATTTCTACAGTTTCAGTATCTGAGTAATTAATTTTGCCCAGCACGTAAACATCGGCAAGTGCAGAAGCATCTGGCGTTACGTTAATGCTGCCGAAAGATTTGGTTTCACCTAGGGCTTCTTTGGTTGCGATTGCAAAGCGGTTAGCTTCTAAGCGACGCACTTGAGGCCAAATCCCTTCCTCTTCTATTTCATCGTAATCGATAGTGCCATCACGTTCTGTTGGAAAGCCCGGGTCAAATACAGGTATAGCAACATCCATATAAATTTCGGAGTTGTAGTTGTAGGTATTTTTTTGCGCGCCTAACGCCTGACCGCCCCCTGGGCCTACCATAGATGGTCCTACACTGGTGACATTAGTCTGCGTTGAGCCACATCCGCTCAAGAGTATAAACGATGCTGTTGCGACCACGGTAAACAGGGCCTTGGGTTTAAATGAAGACATATCCTTTCCTTCCTCTGATTTTTTATTTACAACCGTATTGCTCTTTTAATGCTTGGAAATGCGCCTTTTCAGACTCAGTTGTTGCTCCTTGCAAGCCGGCAATTACGGCGTCACATACCGCTGAACTTCCACCTTTCGCTTGCCCTCCAATAGACTGTTTTGAAGGATCTGAACTTGAAGTGGTTGTTTGTGTATTCGTCGATGATTCTTGAGACTCAGTGCTGCTTTGTGAGCTAGACTGCCCAGCGCCTGCCCCCGAAGATGATGTGCTCGAGGTATTACCCGCACCAGCGCCTTGCCCGGCACCTTGACCCGCCGCGCTAGCTACGCTTTGTGCGCTCGATTGCGCCGCTGCGTTCATGCATTCTTCGCTTTGGTTTAGCGCGCCAAATAAGGAGTCGTCTAACGCTTGTATTTTCTCCGCTTCTGTCATCGTAGATAGATCTTGTTCGCCAAAATCGAGAACGGCGCAATCTTGATAATAGGTAGGGGCTTCGCTCGTTTGAGCGCCAGCTGAAGCAAAAATGAGTGCATTAAGCAGTAATGCTAGTGGCAAATAATACTGCATGGCGAATAAGTCCTTTTAATCTGATTTGAGGTGGTTCATATATTACCCTCCATCCTTACAGCAGTTATACCACTCTTTTACTTAAGACTAAACTCAGTTTTAAACATGCACAGGTAAGTTTTCATATTCAGAAAATAAAAAGCCGACGAAACAGGAAGCTTTCGTCGGCTTTAGCGTTGGGTTAATTAAGGCCTACTAGTTTATGTTATTTATTACTACAGGCCTTTGGACGCAGAATTAATGCTCCCAATGATAGTGGTGCGCTTTCGCTTCTACATCATCTGCCGTTTGTTGCGGCATAAAGGTGGCATTGTCTTGCTCAAAGAAAAACGGTTTACGTTTTTTCTTACTGCCCACTTCGTTCATGGTGGCCGACTCATATACGCGTCCATTTAGTACAGTGTATTCTACGAATTCACTCTTTCTAATGTCGCTTAATACGTCGCCATCAATCACCACTAGGTCAGCAAGTTTACCTTTTTCGATACTGCCAAGATCTTTGCCCATACCTAGGTGTTTCGCGCCATCAATAGTACCGCCGCGTAGCGCTTCCCAAGGCGTGAAGCCGCCTTGTTCCATGATCCACAGCTCCCAGTGAGCAGCTAAGCCTTCACGCTGTCCGTGAGCGCCAATATGTACACTGACCCCATTATCTCGGAGCTCTTTGGCGTAGCTTGCTACGTTTTGGTGGTTGTACTGATTTTCTGGCGCAGTAGGTCTGCGGATCGCACGGCTATCTAGAATAGTCGACGGCGTATAACGAAGAAGACGCGGGTTCTTCCACACTTCAGTTTTGTCGTACCAGTACTCTTCACCCATCATGCCGCCGTACGACACAACAAAGGTCGGGGTGTAGCCAAACTCTGTGGCTTTCCATAGTTGAGTGACGTCGCTGTAGCCTTTTTCCACAGGAATGCTGTGCTCAAGACCGGTATGGCCATCTACCAACATAGTCAGATTCTGCTGAAGCTTACCGCCCCCTTCAGGCACAACCATCATCTCTTGATTTTTTGCTGCCCACAGCACTTGCTGACGCTGGTCACGACGTGGCTGGTTGTAGCTTTTCACTGAAATAGCACCGGCTTCTTTCAAGCGCTCTACGTGGAAATAGGCATCTTCATAATTGTTGATAATCGCTTTGTAACCTAGCCCTTCTGCACCGTATAAAATCGTGCCAGTGGAGTAGATACGCGGCGCAACAATATCGCCTTTACGCTGTAATTCTGCCGCAGCAAAAATTTCTGTCGTGTCGTTTGAAGGATCATGAATGGTCGTAACACCGAACGATACATTCGAGTACTGACTCCAGTTTTGCTGAGGAATAATCTCATTGCGGCCCTGCGAGCCGTGAGCGTGCGCATCAACAAGCCCTGGAATAATGGTTTTCCCCGTGGTGTCTATTTGCATTGCATCATCAGGAATGGTCACATCACCACGTTTACCCACTGCTTCAATGCGGTTGTCTTTAATCAGCACAACGCCATCTTCAATCACCTCTTGGGTATTGTCGGCATCGCGCATGGTTACCACTTTACCGCCAACCAAGGCTTTGTAGCCAGAAGGCTTGTCAGCTTTAGTGGTAAACGACAAGTTCATACCTTCAGCTACCGGCTCAGGCAAGGTTTCCTCAGCGCCATCAACAAAGGCAAAGGCTTCATCAAGTGAACGGCTAAATAGCGTAGGACCGTTAAACCAGCTAAGGGTTTTGTTGTCAGGCGACCACGTTAAGTATTCACCTGCACGGCTTGAAAGCTGCGTTACCGGCAGTGAGGTCATGTTCGGGCCTATAGTGATGCGCTTGCCATTTTCGACAAACGGCGCCACGTACGTTTTGAACTGGTAAACAAACGCAACCCATTTCTTATCGTGTGAAAGTTTGTACTCACTTACCTTATCTGCACCGTAAAGGTGAGTTCGCTTGTCGTTACCCTTAAGGTTAACGCTTGAAAGCTGGGTTTCGTAGTAAGCTTCGCCGCCCGCTGATTCGGTGAAATACACTCGGTCGTCGTTACCCGCGAAATGCGCGTTGTAGCCGCCCTCAGAGACTTTTTCTACGGTGTCTTCTTCAAGATCTGCTACGTAAATTCCTGGCTCAACCGAGTATTTGGGGTCTAATAAGTAGCCGCCCGTAAACTTGCGGAAGACGACTTTCTCGCCATCGGCAGAGAACGACGGCTCAATGTAGTGACCTGGCTGCTGGGTAATAACCTTTCCTTTCCCGCCACGAGCAGAAACCACGCGAACGGTGCCTAGGTCTTGGTCATTCCATGTCGTATAAACAATCGACTTTCCGTCGTTAGAGAAGCGCGGATAGTATTCGTCATGGTCGTTTTGTTTCGTTAAACGCTTAATTTTGCCAGATTTAACGTCGCGCACATAAAGTTTACCTAACGCTTGGAAGAGTACGGATTTACCGTTGGGCGACATTTGAGACCAGCGGATCATGCGAACGTCAAATTCATCAGGTGCGACATCTACGTCAAAACGTAACGCATCGGCAAATTTCACCGTGCCTTCAACGGTCACGTCCATGGTGCTGGTGGTTTTATCTTTCACGTTGATAATGTGGAACTTACCGCCTGTCCAATATACGATTTCGCTGCTGTCTGGCATCCAGTCGAAGTAGGCAAAGTAACCTTCCGAACCAAAGCCTTCCTGCATATCTCGCTCTAGTTCTAACGTCAGTGGTGTTTCTACACCTGTCTTGATGTCTTTAATGAAAAGCGCGGTTCTATCTTTAACACGACGCACAAAAGCGATGTATTTACCGTCAGGTGAAGGCGTAGGAACCACAGCGCCGCCCGTACCGCTAATATAGCGGCTCTCTTCGCCGGTTTCGCGGTCGTAACGAGTGATAGCAAAAATGCCTTCTAACGGGTCGCGGTTATATTCAAAGCGGGCGCCCGGAACCGTATTTTCGGTAAAGTAAATATACTTGCCGTCATGAGAGAATACAGGGTCAGCAATGTTTTGTTGGTCGCGCTTTCCGCTGTTACGAGCTTTAATTTGTAGGCCGTCACCACCTGATTTGTGGTACATCCAAATCTCGCCCGCAGGAATACTACGGCTAGACATGATGCCTTTGGTTACCACTAGGTATTCGCCGTCTGGGCTCCATTTAGGAGAGTGGATAAGATTGCTTTTCTCTTTGGTTACCTGACGAAGATTACTGCCGTCAATGTCCATAACCCATACGTTACTTAACCCATCTTTATCCGAGATAAATGCGATCTGTTTACCGTCTGGAGAAATTGAAGGGTGAATATTCCATGCGAAGTCTTGGGTCAGCGGGGTCGCATCGCCACCACTCATGCTCACTTTGTACAAGTCGCCCAGCATGTCAAAAACCATAAACTCGCCGTTTGGTGCAACATCTAAGCTAGACCACGTGGTTTCGTTTGTTTTGATAGTGACTTCGTTTAACGCATAAGGTGGGTTGCTGACTTCCCACGTTTCAAGCTCGGATTCTGTTTTTTCTTCACTGTCGTTTTGGGCGTATAAAGTAGGTGCGACGCCCAAGCCCAGGGCGCTTACTAGCGTGATGGCCAGTAAACTTTTCTTTGTCGTTATCATAATTGTGTTTCCAACCGCTTGTTATTTATTTTCTGTCTACATCAGAGTACATGACTTAACATGAAGATACGTACTCTTGAATTGTAAAACTAAGGTTAATCTTACTGCAAAGTAGGATAGATTCATTTAGCTTATGCGATTGTAAGCACGATTTTAGCGTTTAACTTTCATTGACCAATTTTCGAGAATCGTTACTATTCGCGTTTATTTCGCAATTTGTGAGCGCTGTTTTGAAACTTTGGGTACGACGACTGCACCTTCTATTAGCGCTGGTATGTGGGTTATTTATTATTTGCCTTAGCATCACCGGTGCATTGCTAATTTATGCAAAAGATATCCAAACCTTTGTCCAACCAGAGAAGTGGACCATAGAATCTCACGAATCGCCCTTACCCCTTTCTTACATAGTGAATGCGCTGGAAGACGAGACGGGTCAGAAAGTCGAGCTTTTAATGCCCGAGTCAGACCCTGAACTCGCTTGGCAAGGGAAGCTCAACAATGGCGAATACGTAAGCGTAAACCCCAACTCTGCCGAAATACTTCATAGATACGATTATTACAGCACGTTTTATGGGTTCACCATGGCTATCCATCGATGGCTGTTGTATCAAGATGGTGACAACGAAAGGCCACTTAGAAATTGGGTGTCTGTTAGTGCCTTAGTTCTACTTCTTGAAGTAATTGTGGGTTTTTACCTTTGGGTAAAGCCAAAAAATAGAATAAAACGCCTTGCGATTAAACGCCGCGCCAAGTTTCGAATTCTCATGTATCAACTTCATACAGTGTTGGGCGTTTATTTGGCTATACCACTAATACTCATCGCTTTTAGTGGCATGGCGTTTAATTGGAAAAGCGCTACGCAGCAGGTGGTGGAAACCGTTACTTTTTCAAAAGTTGAGAAAAGGCCAGTACCTGAACCGTTATCCCACGATGCTAGCAGTGCTTCAGTGGCTATCGATACATCTTATCAAAACGCCTTAGCGGTGTTTCCCAATGCGTCACTATTTCGCATTTACTTCCCAAAAAATTCAGGCGAACACATAGGTTTCAGAATGCAAAACCCCGGCGAGTCTCACGCCTACAGCTGGGTTTGGACAAACCCTCAAAATGGAGAAATAACGGGTTATTACGATGCATCAAAAGCGAACGTAGCGACGCAGGTTTGGAACTTCAAATACAAGTTTCACATTGGTGATTTCGCGGGCCCATTGCTTGAATTTATCTGGTTATTTATCGCATTACTCCCAGCGTTTTTTACGATAACAGGGTTTTACTTTTGGTATAAACGCCATTTTAGATAATGAGAATAATTTTCATTATCTTTACATTGCTCTTCTACATCTTTAGTATAACGCGCCTTTCGTAACCTTATTTTCTTAAAAGAGTTTTCATGTTTAGACCATCGCTCACGCTCATTGCCTTAGCCGTTAGTGCGCCTTCTTTTGCTAATGATGCCCAAAAGGATATGGAACGTATTATCGTTTCTGGAAGCCGTGTTATTGAAAGTATTGATGAAGTACCAGCGTCAATCACCGTTATTTCAAGAAAGCAGATTGAAGATCACCTGAAGGTAAATCCCGAGTTACAGAGCTTGTTAGCGCAGATGGTGCCGGGCTTAGCTCCAGATACAGGTAGTTCGAGCAATACTGGCCAGTCGTTGCGTGGACGAGCTCCGCTTGTGATGATTGATGGCGTGCCTCAGTCCACGCCGCTTAGAAATGGCTCGTTAGGTGTGAAAACGATTGACCCTAGCGCGCTTGCTAGAATTGAGGTAATTAAGGGCGCTACGTCTGTTTATGGCAATGGAGCGTCAGGCGGTATTATCAACTACATTACCAAACAAGCAACAGCGCAAGACACGCATGAGGGCCAAGTAAGTTTGTCTTCACGTTTCAGCGCAGTGAAGCTTGAAGAGTCAGCCGGTGCGCGTATTTCAGCTGCGATTAACGGCAAGGTGGAGAATTTTGATTACCTTGTTACCGCCAGCTACGAGGAAAACGGCGTTCAGCGCGATGCTGAAGGCGATATTCTAGGTTTGCAGTACGGTTTGTCAGATGCTGAAACACAGAATTACTTTACCAAATTAGGTTACGACTTCGACAAAGAAAAACGCCTTCAGTTCAGCTACAATTACTTCAGCTCTCAACAAAAAACTGACTTGGCGGATGTTCCCGGAGACATCAACGAAGGTGTTAAAACCTACGCTATTCACGTACCTGAAGCTCTGCAAAAACGCGGGAAACCACAGGGGCCTGACGGTAATGAGAACATCACTCTGAAATACACAGACAGCAATATCTTTGCAAACAGCGAAATGACGCTTGATGTGTACACACAGGATATTGAGAACGTATTCTTCTTTTCGCCTAACTTAGCTAACCCCGATGAAGGCTACGACGGCGGCCAGTCTATTATTCGCTCTGAAAAGCTCGGCGCTCGCGCGACGTTTAATACTGCCATTGATTTCGATGGCGTAGAAGCCACGTTTATCTATGGTATCGACGCGCTAAAAGACACTACCTCACAGCCGCTGGTTGATGGGCGAGTGTGGGTACCTGAAATGGAAATGGACAGCTTAGCTGGCTTTTTACAAACGAAATGGGTAATTAGCGACGACGTTATCATAAAGGCTGGTGTGAGAAGGGAGAGTATCGACTTATCGGTTGATGACTACGAAACATTGAAGCTGTGTCGCTCAGAAACCCAATGTTCTGTTCCTCTTCAGGTTACGGGTGACACCATAGATTACGACGCCACTACTTATAACATTGCGATAAAGTACAACTGGAGCGACAGCTTTAGCCCGTTTTTCAATTACTCGCAGGGTTCAGACATCGCTGACATTGGCCGCCTACTGCGCGCTGCAACGGTAGATGATATTGGTCTTATTCAAACGGAAGCTTCTATCATCGATAACTACGAAGTGGGTTTCACTTCTCTTTTCGACCAGGTACGCCTTGAAGTTGCGGCTTACAGAAGTACATCTGAACTCGGTACGACCAATAGTTTCAACGAGGTGACAGGTGTATATGAGCCTGTACGCGCACCACAGGAAATTTGGGGTTACGAAGGCTTAGTAGACTATCGAATCTCTGAAACGCTCAACGTGGTAGCCACATATAGTTACGTTGAAGGGAAAAATACCGAAGCTGACGTGTATCTTGGCTCTCGCCAAATTAGCCCACCCAAAGCAACAGCAAACGTAAATTGGAAACCATCAGACACTTTATCGCTAACAGTTAGCTATCTGTATGTGGGTGATCGTAAACGCTTCTCGCCAAATGCTGACGGCGACTATGTGGGCGATCAAGGACCTATATCGAGCTACAATATTGTTAACCTAAGTGGACAATACCAGTTCGCTGAAAACTGGAATGCGTTTATGGGTGTCGAGAACCTGTTTAACAGCGACTACTATCCTGCGCGCGCTCAGTCGTATACCTACGGTGGCTACAATATTAAAGGGTTAGGCACCACGGCAACCCTTGGTGTGACTTACTCCTTCTAACTAATACCACCTCGCCTAATACGGGCGG
Source organism: Alteromonas sp. AO-Serp (assembly GCF_017849675.1). Lineage (NCBI taxonomy): Bacteria > Pseudomonadati > Pseudomonadota > Gammaproteobacteria > Alteromonadales > Alteromonadaceae > Alteromonas > Alteromonas sp. AO-Serp. The sequence goes on along the minus strand of NZ_JAFLMX010000030.1, from coordinate 41,429 downwards.
GGTGTCTTTTCCTTCCCATCACTTTCAGTGATGCTTGTCTATTACAGCAATAATCGCTAATTTCGTAACAAGTCATTAACAGTGAATTGTGTAGGAATTACCGTGAGCAACGCTGAACAACAATTGCATTATTCTACTTGTACGCTTTGTGAAGCAATGTGTGGTATTGAGGTAGCGACGAAAGGCCGTCAGATACTGTCAATAAAAGGGGATAAAGATAATCCCTTTAGCCAAGGCCATATTTGCCCGAAAGCGAGTGCGTTAAAAGACTTGTACGATGATCCTGACCGTTTGAAGCGCCCTGTAAAAAGGGTAAGACTTGACCGCGAGTCGAGTGCATCGGAAGACAGCGCCTGGGAAGACTACACCTGGGAAGACAGCGCATGGGAAGAGATAGGGTGGGATGAAGCCTTTGATTTGGTCGCAAGCAAATTACACCACATCCAGCAGGCACACGGCAATAATGCGGTTGGTGTGTATTTAGGTAATCCCAATGCGCACAATATGGGCTCAATATTATTCGGACCGTATTTCTATCGCGCCCTTGAGTCGCACAACCGCTATTCCGCTACCTCCGTTGACCAGTTGCCACATCACATTGTTAGTCGACGACTGTTTGGTCATATCTCCCAAATTCCCATTCCTGACATTGATCACACGCAGCACTTTATGATTATCGGCGGAAATCCACTGGCCTCTAATGGCAGTATTATGACCGTGCCAAATGTGAAAAAGCGTTTAAAGGGTATTCAAAAACGCGGTGGGAAAGTCGTCGTTATCGACCCTAAACGCAGTGAAACCGCCGATATCAGCTGTGAACATCACTTTATTCGTCCAGGCAGTGACGCGCTGTTACTGCTGGCTATGCTGCATGTATTGTTTGAAAAGCAGCTATACAAGGTGGATGAAATTTTACCGTATGCAGAGGACATAAAAGCGGTCGAAAAATACGTTCGCGACTATTCACCACAAAAGGTGAGCGAGTTTACCGGTATTTCGGCTTCACAAATCACTCAGCTTGTTTTGGACTTCTGCAACGCTGAGTCTGCAGTTTGTTATGGAAGGATGGGGGCTAGTGTACAAGCGTTTGGTACGCTCACCCAGTACCTCATCATGCTGTTTAACATGCTTACCGGAAACTTAGATAAGCGAGGGGGCATGATGTTCACGCAGCCAGCCGCTGACGTACTACCTGTATCAGGCAAGGGCAGCATGGGCGGATTTACCTCTCGCGTAAGAGGGCTCCCTGCGTTTGCTGGTGAGTATCCGGTAGCGTGTTTAGCCGAGGAAATCTTAACCCCGGGAGAAGGACAAATTAAGGCCATGGTAATTGGTGCAGGTAATCCCGTGGTCACTACGCCAAATGCAGAACAGCTTGATAAAGCATTTTCTGAACTCGATTTTATGGTTGCGGTGGATTTTTACGTTACCGAAACCTCCCGACATGCAGATGTAATCCTTCCTCCGGTAACCGCGCTAGAACGCGACCACTACGACATTGTTTTTCACAACTTTGCCGTGCGAAATTTCGCTAAGTATTCGGAAGCGGTGGTGGACATTGACGAAGACCAGCTTAGCGACTGGCAAATATACCTTTCGTTAGCCGAAAGGCTCGATGCGCTAAACGGAAAAAACACCGCGCACTATGCTGCGCTTTGGGACAAGCAGCCTAAAGGTGTGGTCGATGTTTTGTTGCAAGCAGGTCTTTATGGTCGAGCAGCAAGTAAAAAAGAAGGCGCTGATGCTAACTTAAGCGAAACTCCAACCGCTATTCCGGAAGGCGGGTTGTCGATTGATACGCTTAAAGCACACCCACACGGTATCGACTTAGGGCCACTACAGCCGTCTTTGCCTCACGCCTTGTTCCATGAAGATAAGAAGATTCACTTAGATTTTGATTACTTCATGGCTGATTTAGAAAGGGTTAACAAGCATTTTTTTGGAAAAGCGAACCATGTTGCGCCGCAAAATCAGTCCGTTGTTTTAATAGGGCGCCGGCATATTAAAACTAATAATTCGTGGCTGCATAACAGCCCTCGTATGGTGAAAGGCAACAACCGCTGTACGCTGCAGCTTCATCCTGATGACGGGGCTAAATACGGCATTACAGATGGCAATGAGGTAAGTGTGAAATCGCGGGTTGGCCGGCTAACCATAGAGGCTGAAATCACAGATGCAATTATGCCCGGCGTGGTGTCAATTCCCCATGGATGGGGGCACAACAAAAAAGGTATAAAGCTGTCTGTGGCAAGTCAGCACCCTGGGGTAAACACCAATATTCTTACTGACGATTTACAGGTAGACGAGCTATCGGGAAATGCGGTGCTAAATGGTGTGCCCGTCGAGCTAGAAAAGGTAAGTTAAACACATAAAAAAGCCGGCATTAACTAGTAAGCTAATGCCGGCTTTTGTGAGAAAGCGCTCAATTGAGCGCGTCACTCTAGGTCATAGTAACAAACTCTTCTGCACTGGTAGGGTGAATAGCTACACACGCATCAAAGTCAGCTTTGGTCGCCCCCATTTTTATGGCAACGGCGAAGCCTTGAAGAATTTCGTCCATGCCGTGCCCAATACCGTGAAGGCCTACCACTTTTTCGTCTTTACCCGTACATACAAGCTTCATCTTTGTCATTTGACGATGGCGGGTTACCGCGGTGTACATAGACGCAAAACTAGAGGTGTACACTTTAACGTTGTCTTCACCGTATTCTTCAATAGCTTCTGGCTCTGTAAGGCCAATAGTGCCAATGGGTGGATGACTAAACACAACGGTTGGAATAAGCGAGTAATCCATGTGAGCATCTTTTTGGCCGTTGAATAAGCGTTCGCTTAGCAAGCGACCCGCTTTAACTGCCACCGGAGTAAGCTCTGCTTCACCAGTAATATCACCAACTGCGTAGACATTCTTTGCCGTGGTGTTTTGATATTTATCTACCTTAACCGTGCCGTTGTCGTTCAGTTCAACGTCGGTATTTTCAATATCAATTTTGTCGGTAGAGGGTTTACGGCCAATCGCCCAAATCAAGCAGTCAGCTTTTAACACTTCGCCATTGGTTAAGTGTACTGATAGCTCGCCATCGTCAGCTTTTTCCACTTTCTCTACGCTAGCATGGTCGTGTAATTTGCAACCTTCAGCGTGGATCATATCCACTAAGGTTTCGTGAATAATAGGGTCGAAATTTCTAAGCGGAGCGTGTTTGCGAACTACCAAATGCGATTCTGTACCAAGGGCGTGAAGAACGCCGGCTAATTCCACTCCAATGTAGCCTGCGCCAACCACGACAGCGCGTTTCGGCTGCTCTTTTAAGGCAAAGAAACCATCAGAATCAATACCGTACTCAGCACCTTCAATATCTGGGATGATTGGGCGGCCGCCTACAGCAATCGTAATATGATCAGCCGTGTACTTTTCGCCGTTGACTTCTACCGTGTTGTTATCGATAAACTTCGCGAAACCGCGAATTAAGGTAACGTCATTTGCGGTAAGAGCGCGGTCGTAAGAAGCATGAATACGCTCAATATAAGCCTGGCGGCTGGCAATTAGGCTGTCCCAGCTAAAGTGATTTACCGACAAATCGAACCCGTATTCAGGTGCATAGCGATGTATCGCTTCAGCCACCTGTGCTCCGTACCACATGGCTTTCTTAGGCACGCAGCCTACGTTCACGCAAGTACCGCCAATATCTTTCGCTTCAATGATGGCGGCCTTCTTTCCGTGTTTAGCTGCACGGTTTGCAGATGCGATACCACCGCTGCCACCGCCAATACATATATAATCAAAATGTGTCATTCAAAAAGCCTTCTTTGTCGGTTAGGCGAACATAAACGATAAGCATAGATGCCTTCGGTAGGTTCGCACAGCAAATCATTCTCTATCGGTCTTGTCATAAAGAGTGATTAAAAGACCGAGATTTGCTTTAGGGAATTTCATTTAGTTTATCAATGGGGACAGTGCAGCCTAATTAAAAGGCTAAGACAAAGCGAAGCATATTCATGCATCGCTCATCCTGTTTTCAGCACGTAACCTGTAGAACTTATTCACTTATAGTAGCAGAAAGCTCTTCTGGTTCTATTTGAATACTAAACGCTTTTCCACGTTCTTCTTCAAAGTGTACGAGTTTTTGAATGGTGGCATCACTAAACACATGTCCCTCGGGAAGGATAAGGATGTGACTATCGTTATACAAATTTTGGGCTAGTACCATGCCTGCTTTGAGCTGCGAGGCTTTCAATGATGTAGAAAGCAGTTTAGATGTCGTTACATCTTCTGCTTCGAGCAACAGGTCCAAAAATTCACCGTCATAGCGGGTGTTTCTGTGCTTTTTCATTTCTAGTTTGGCATCGCGAGGGCTCATTTCGATACCGCTCATTCTGCCGGTTACTAAGCGCCAGTAATCTCGGGCTATGGCCAAGATACGCGCGCCAGCAGGAATTTCTTTTGCAACTTTGTTATACAACCCTGAGCCATTATAGTGCTCGAACTGAAATTCAATAATGTCAGAAACTTGATGTAGTTCGTGAGCCGGAGCAAGTATTAACGCAGCCTGCTTGGTTTGCGATAGATAGTTTTGCTGCTGTTGATATTTAAGCTTTGAAAATGGCGCCTTAAAATCTTCGCTTTCAAGCCCTAGTAACCCAAGCTCGCAGATAAGGCCCGCATAACGCACCTGTTTGATTTCTTCTTTCTCCAACCGAGCGATACGCGCCAGTTTTGATGCCAACTCGCTAACCTCAATGGCAAACTTACCATTAATGTCAGGGTTAATGCTTATCACGTTGAACAGCACCTGCTCCATTGCAAGGTTGTGTTTTTCGATTTTATTTAGCGCCGCTTTTATCTGGCGCGTGCGCTTTTGAACCACTTGTTCTAGTGAGGCATTTACGTCGCGTAGCTTTTTATTTTGCAGTCGTGTTAGTTTTTGTAGACGAAGGTTTTCCGCCTTCAACTTAACGCGTTCTAAGCCTTCTTCTACAACAGCGATAAGCTCTTGGTTGTCCCATGGCTTTTGCAGGTAACGGTGTATCTTGCCTTGGTTTACGGCTTTAATTGTGGACTCAATGTCGGCATAGCCAGTGAGCACAACTCTAAATGTCTCGGGATAATTGATAGCGACCTGTTCGAGTAATTCCGCACCTGACATCTGCGGCATTTTCATGTCAGAAATAACTACATGAACATCGTGTTTACTCATTAGATCTAACGCTTTGGCACCACTATCAGCAAGCAGTAAGGTGATGTCCATAGTGAACAGCGCACGCTTAATAGCGCGAAGGATATTCGGCTCGTCGTCGACAAATAGAACCGTGTAGGTCGTGGCTTGTTCTGTAGTAGGCTCTGTCATAAATTATTGTCCTTATAAGCGACGTTACAACTATTACACGCAATGCTGCTTGATAACACTATTAGTTGCTTCATCCTTCGCTCTCTAATGTTTTGTCTGAGTGTGAAACAAGGGGGAGCGCTAATGTAAATATGCTTCCTTCTCCCTCTTTACTGGTGGCTGAGAGCGTGCCGCCATGCTCCTGAGCAATGCCAAACGAAATTGAAAGACCTAAGCCAGTGCCTTGCCCTTCAGGTTTAGTTGTAAAAAATGGATTGAAGAGTTTGTCTAAATGACTTGATGGAATACCGCAGCCAGTGTCTTCTACACGAAGCTCGACAAACTTGCCCGCAGTACAGGTGGTAATAGTTATCTTACCGTTCTTACCCGTGCTCTCTATCGCTTGTCCCGCGTTAATGAGTAAGTTGGTAACAACTTGAGAAACCTTGCCTACATTCATGGCAACGTCAGGGACTTTGCCTAAATGCGTTTCAACAGTGCAAATATACTTTAATTGGTTGTTCACCATGGCAAGGGTAGTGCGTACACAATCATTAATGTTGTGCTGCTGCATGTGGTCACTGTCTACACGAGAGAATAGCTTTAACCCTTTTACAATTTCAGCAACCCGACTTAAACCGTCTCTCGAATCGCTGAGGAGCTCGGTGATATCTTCATTGATAAACGCCATATCCTGATTAGCTAACATTTTTTCTAGTTCTGATAAGGCAGAAGCACGCTTACCCTCGTCTTGCTCATTAAGCACCGCGTTAATTTGTGAGAATATCATTTGGTAGGTAGCAACGTACTCGCTTAAGGTGGATATGTTGCTGCTGACAAAACCCACAGGATTGTTAATTTCATGGGCGACCCCCGCTGCTAGCTGGCCAACTGACGCCATTTTCTCAGCTTGAAGTAGTTGTACCTGGGTCTCTTTTAGATCTTTATTGGCCTCTTGGAGTTGATAGTTTTTCTGATGCAGCAATGCGGTTCTATCCTGAACCTTTTCTTCAAGTAGCGTGTTAAGCTCTTTAAGTTCATCTTGCGCGTATTGACGCTGCGCATGTTCTTCTTTTAAACGCTCAACCAGTTGATTAAATGCCTCTGCCAGTTCGCTTAACTCATCAGTGCCGCGCACGGGAACAAAAACATCTTGATAGCTGTTGTTTTTCACTGCATCACCTAAACATTTAGCGCCTTCGTGTAATTGATGAAGTTGCGACATCAGGTAAGAGCCAAGTAAGTAAGAGCACAATCCGACCAAAATAAATTCTAGAAAAGCCAGTGTAACTGTCCAGTTTCTCACCCTTGATACAGATTCAGTTACTGAAGCAATGTTAAGCCCAATCTCTACATAGCCGTACAAAGTCCTGTTCACCATGATGGGGGCTCGGGTGTCGTAAATACCATCATCAGCGTCCGAAACACTTGTGTCGGCAGTAAAAGGGCGGTTTAGTGCGTTGGTGTTACCCTTTTCTACGAAAACTCTGCCTAATTTGTCTTTAACTTTGACGTAAGCAATATTGGGGTTGGTAAGAATTTCTGAGACGTCGGCATCTAGAGCTGCAAGGTCATAACTTAAAAAGGCATTTTTTGTCGTCGAAACAAAAAGGGCAACTGTGGTGTCGGCTGACTTCTTTATATTACTGTCGACAAGGTCATTAAGTAGCTGAAACACCGTCACAATGAGCACTAGCAGCAAAAGCGCTGCTATTGATGCGATGCCTGTTATTGTTTTTATACGCAACGACAGTTTCATACGAGTCTACTCATAAATGCGGCCTCGATAGGGATGCTATTCCCAATGCTCTCACGTCGTCCCAATCACTGTCGTTTGACGCTATAAAGCCGTTAAACCCAATACCTTTTAAAATCCAAGACTTACTTGTGTCATTCGACAAAGCAAGTAATGCATTAAGAATAGCTTGTCTGTCAGCGAGCGCCATATTTGGATGGGTTGCGATAGCATGAGGCGTATAACCCTTGCTCTTCCATAGGATGCGTAATTCTTGTTTAACGTCATCAGGTGAACTGTTGAGCGTACGGACAATGCCACCCCCAGCATTGAAAAAGCCCCGTTGTACTGCGAGGTACACAGAGTCATGAGAATTGACGTAGCGCGGTACAAAAGCAATGCTTTTCATCCGCAAGTGAGCGCTTGTGATAATTGTGGCAGCAAACGCAGCTGGCGCTGGGAAGGCTACTTCAGTACCGCTTAAGTCATCCAGAGAGCGTATGGGGCTGTCTTTATGTACAACAAGTAAGCCGCGAATTTCTTTATCGCGTTGGCGCGCAAGCGCGCGGTATCCCGCAGATTCATTAAAGACCACAAAGTGGTAGGGGTTCATGTAGGCAATATCATATTTGCCGTCGGCGAGATTCGCCTCAAAAGTGGGAATGTCTTTTGCAGTTTTAAAATCAATCTTAAAACCGGTGTAATTGCTCACATAGTCGATTAAGGGTTGCCATGTTTCAGCCATTTTCTTGGCAGACTGCTGAGGTACAACAGCAAAAGTAAGGGGTTTAGCATTTGTCGGTAATGCGCAAACACCTACAAGCAAACTTAAAAGAGCGAATCGCGATAACCAAGCCATAATGTCACTCCCTTTAAATCGATTTACATCGACATAAACTGCTCAAGGACCATTGTTAAGTCATGATTTGAGAACGGCTTTTGTAAGGTGGCATCAGCCCCTATCTCAAGCGCGCGCTCCAGGCTAATTTCATCGAGTGCCGATATGACCACAATTTTGAGATCTTTATATTTACTTTGATCTCGCGTGAATTCGATAACGCTGTAACCGTCCATGCCTGGCATACTTAAATCGAGGGTCATGACTTTGGGCTCGTATTGGCTCAGCATAATCCCCGCTTGGAAGCCGCCTGTAGCGATATACGACTCATAACCCGCCCGTCTGGCCACGCGCTGAATAGACTTGGCAACTGGCATTTCATCGTCAACAATTAATATTGAGGGCGTGGCAATGCCTTTCAATGAATCGGGAATTGGCATGTCGTGTCGTTCAAGAAAGGCGACAAAATCTTCTACTAATACTCTGTTGTTTCCACGCCCAGGAAGTTTGAAGCCTTTCAGCTTGCCGCTTTCGATCCATCGAATTACGGTGCGCAGATTTACATCGCAATACGAGGCTATTTCGCCTGAGGTCAACGTTTTCATATCTATGCCTTGTAGATTTATTAATCGAAATTATAGACGCTGAACAGCGAAGGGACAAAGTAGACAAAAGGATGAAATGTGACATTTGTGACAGCGCTTAGTAGAGGTGGCTGTGTTGTTGAGTTTTTATGAGGGGCATCAAGAAAAACGGTGCAGCGGCATTCATTGAATTCGTAAATATAGGCAATAATCATGATCCATGCACGTTAACGGCAAGTAAGTTCAAAATAGGTCAACAGTGGCTAAAACAATAGCTTGCTTTTAATCAGCGAAGCCCCATCATTATTCTATCAACGTGTTAAGAGTGAAAAAGATTATGACAACCCCTGCAATTGAAATGGTAGATGGTCTACCAATTTTTTCTGCTATTGAACCTGCCTCTATTAAGCCTGCCATTGAAAAAGCCATTGCGGCGTGCAAAAGCGAAATAGATGAGGTCGTGGCGTCGAAAGATTACTCTTACAAAAATCTAGTGCTGCGCCTTGAAGAGGTCGATGATCGTTTAAGTAAAATATTTTCACCCGTTTCTCATATGAATAGCGTGGTGAGCAGCGATGAATTGCGTGAAGCCCACGATGCGTGTTTACCATTATTATCTGAATACGGAACTTGGGTAGGCCAGCACGAAGGCCTTTACAATGCTTACGCTTCCCTCAAAGCGTCTGACGAATTTGCGACCTTAAGCGAAGAGCAGCAGAAAGTGATTGAAAACGCCGTTCGCGATTTCACATTGTCAGGTGTAGCGCTTCCCGCAGAGCAAAAGAAGCGTTTTGCAGAGATTCAGGCAAAGCTTAGCGAGCTATCATCAACCTTTTCCAATAATGTGATGGACGCCACTATGGGCTGGACTAAACACATTACCGATGAAGCTGAACTTGCCGGTATGCCAGAGTCAGCCCTTGAAGCAGCGGCGCAAGCTGCGCACCAAAAAGACTTACAAGGCTGGTTGTTTACGTTAGACATTCCGTCTTATTTGCCAGTCATGCTTTACGCCGATAATCGCGAACTTCGCGAAGAAATGTATCGCGCCTATGCAACAAAAGCGTCTGATCAAGGCCCTAATGCGGGTAAGTGGGATAACACCGATATAATCAAAGAAACCTTAACGCTGCGTACTGAACTGGCTGAATTGTTAGGTTTTTCAAGTTATGCAGAGCGTTCACTGGCGACTAAAATGGCGGATTCTACCGATCAGGTCATCGGTTTCTTGCGTGATTTGGCGGCTAAGTCTAAGCCTCAGGCAGAGAAAGAGCTTGAAGAAGTACGAGCGTACGCGAAAGACAAGCATGGTGTCAGCGAGCTAGCGGCATGGGATTTACCGTATTACAGCGAGAAACTGAAACAGGAAAAGTACACGATTTCTGATGAAATGCTTCGGCCTTATTTCCCCGAAGATAAAGTGCTGTCTGGTTTATTCGAAGTTGTACATCGCCTGTACGGCTTAAAAATTATTGAGCAGCCTGGCATTGATACGTGGCATAAAGATGTACGTTACTTCACCATTACTGACGATGCCGATGTGATGCGCGGCAGCTTTTACCTAGACTTGTACGCACGAGCTAAAAAGCGTGGCGGCGCGTGGATGGATGAATGTCGAGTTCGTCGTGAAAAAATGAATGGCGAATTGCAGCTACCCGTTGCGTACCTTACCTGTAATTTCAACGCACCTGTAGGGGATAAGCCAGCGCTATTCACCCACGATGAAGTGGTGACCATGTTCCATGAGTTTGGTCATGGGATCCATCACATGCTTACTAAAATGCGCGTAGCGGGTGTATCCGGTATTAACGGTGTGCCATGGGATGCGGTTGAACTGCCAAGTCAGTTTTTAGAAAACTGGTGCTGGGAAGAAGACGCACTTAACTTTATCTCTGGTCACTATGAAACTGGCGAACCGCTTCCTGCTGATTTACTGGAGCGTATGCTTGCTGCACGGGATTACCAGTCAGCGATGCAGATGGTACGCCAGCTTGAATTCAGTCTTTTCGATTTCTTACTGCATAGCGAAAAGGGCAGTGAGGTAGACGTACAGGGCACATTGGATAAAGTGCGTGAAGAGGTGGCCGTGGTCATCCCTCCATCGTTTAACCGTTTCCAAAACGGCTTTGGTCACATATTTGCTGGTGGATACGCAGCGGGCTATTACAGCTATAAGTGGGCCGAGGTGCTTTCTGCCGACGCGTACAGCAAGTTTGAAGAGGATGGCATTTTTAACCGCGATACGGGCAAAGCATTCTTAGAAAACATTTTAGAAATGGGCGGCAGTAAGCCTCCTATGGACTTGTTTGTTGCTTTTAGAGGGCGCGAGCCGCAAGTTGACGCTTTGCTTCGTCACAGCGGTATTAAAGGCTAGGCACACATGAAAGAGTCTAAGTTAGAGTCTTTTCAATCTATCTACCGCCGAGCGTGCGAGCGCAAAGGCGGTGAAAGGGTGCTTGAAGCCATGCTCCAAGCACCACTTTCTAAAGCGCAAATTGAAGCCATTCCTGACGACCGTTTTTTAGCGGCGATGACCAAAAAAGTGTTCCAGTCGGGCTTCGTGTGGCGAGTTATTGAGCAAAAGTGGCCCGACTTTGAAACCGTATTTTTCGGGTTCGACATTGATAAAGTGTTGTTGATGCCCGATGAAATGCTAGAGCAAAAAGCGTCAGATAAGCGCATTGTTCGCAACTATAAAAAAGTGATGACAGTGCGTGACAATGCCATGATGATCAAAGACGTAGCCCTGGAGCACGGTAGCTTTGCTAAGTTCGTAGCAGGCTTTGAAAAAGACAATATCACAGAGCTTTGGGCGTTTTTGAAAAAACGCGGTGCGCGATTAGGTGGCAACACCGGCCCCTACATGCTTCGTGCACTAGGCATAGACACGTTTTTATTCTCTCGTGACGTGGAAGATTACTTGCGAAAGAATGAAATTATCGACGGTGGCTTAACCTCGAAAAAGTCGCTGTCGGCGGCCAATGCGGCATTTGCGCAATGGCATGAGGAAAGCGGCCGTTCTTTGCAAGAGATCAGTGCCATTGTTGCCTATAGTTGGGGCACAAACAATCAGGTAGCGTAGAGCAAGCTGCTCTAGTCTTCTATACAAGCGAGCTTGTGCCTTGCAGGCTCCGCTTTGGTAAAGGTCAAAGGCTTGATTTACATCAGGAGACAGTCAGGCATAAAGCTTTTGCTTGAGCACACAATCCTATACACTTCGGCATTAATAAAAATATTCAAATTACAGGACTGTCATGAGCGACAATCAAACTCCCGCTACGCAAGCAGACTCTGCAATCGACAATGCTACTGAGCATACAACGCACTTTGGTTTCAAACAGGTGGATAAAGGGCAAAAAGCCTCTTTAGTTGCTAATGTTTTTGACTCTGTTGCAGCAAAGTACGACGTAATGAACGACCTTATGTCGATGGGAGTGCATCGTTTATGGAAGCGTTTCACAATAGACTGCAGCGGTGTTCGCGCTGGCAATAAAGTATTGGATATTGCCGGTGGTACTGGCGATCTAACCGCTAAGTTCTCTCGCTTGGTAGGTCCTACAGGGCGCGTAACCCTTGCTGATATCAACTTGTCTATGCTGAAAGTAGGCCGTGATAAGCTTCGCGATCGCGGCTTGGTAAGCAACATCGATTATGTGCAAGCTGACGCGGAAGCACTGCCTTTCCCCGACAACCATTTTGATGTGGTGACCATGGCATTCGGCCTTCGCAACGTAACGGAAAAGCAAAACGCGCTTAATTCTATTTTTCGCGTGTTAAAACCAGGCGGCCGTTTACTGGTATTAGAATTTTCTAAGCCTACGTCAGAGCAGCTCAGCAAACTTTACGATATGTACTCGTTTCACATTTTGCCAAAAATGGGTCAGCTAGTGGCGAACGATGCAGAAAGCTACCAATACCTTGCGGAAAGCATACGTATGCACCCAGATCAAGAAACCTTGAAGGGGATGTTCGAGCAGGCTGGCTTTGAGCAATGTGATTACCAAAACCTGACTGGCGGTATTGTAGCGCTACATAGAGGTTATAAGTTTTAATGCCTACTTCTGCGCTGGTTACCGCAACGGCTGAATTGGTTTTAAACAAGTTGCTGTCTTTAGACGAAGACAGCGAAGTAAGGCTAAAAGCGCTTGCTGGCGCCAGGCTTACCGCGTTCATTTCGCCGCTTCCTCATGGTATTACGCTGTCGTTTTCTGACCGTATTGACGTACTCAGCGAACAAGGCTCGTTTGAAGACGCCGTCGCGTCCCTTGGGCCGAAAGACTGTTGTATTAAAACGTCGCTACAAACCTTGCCAGAGTTAAAAGAAACCAGCCAGTTGACTCGTCTTATTCAGCAAAAGGCCCTCTTTTTGGAAGGAGAGCTCAATGTTGCTCAGCAGGTCAGTGCCTTGTTTCAGCAGCTCGATATCGACATTGAAGAGTTGCTGGCACAAAAGACCAACGATGTTATTGCCCATCAGACCGTGAAAACGGTGAAAACCGTGCATGAGAAGTCGATGTCAGCGCTAGCGTCCATGGCGAAGGTATTCGGCAACGCCGTAGTAGAAGAAAAGCAGCTTGCTGCACACAAGCTGGCGGTTATGCACTTTAGTGACGAAGTTAATGCGCTTCGCGATCGAGCAGAAAGTGCTGATGCGAGACTGCGCCGCCTAGAAGAAAAATTTAAGTAAGATTGAGAGAAACAGGCTCATAAATGCGTATTGTTAGGTTATACCGAATTAACAAGGTATTGTTGGAACACGGCTTAGACGAACTTATTCCAGCAAAGTGGTTACCCTGGTACGCGCGGGCTATGCGTCATACCATTTTTTGGGTGCGAAACAAGCACAAGGGCAAGTCAGCCGGCGAGCGTATTACCCTTGCACTACAAAACCTTGGGCCTGTTTTTATTAAATTCGGCCAGATGCTCTCTACCCGCCGAGACTTGCTTCCTCCTGCCATTGCTAACGAACTTGCTCGTTTGCAAGACAAAGTTCCGCCGTTTTCATCTGACGCTGCACAAGACATTATCAAGCAAGCGCTAGGGCTTTCTGATTTAAGCGAATTATTCAGTGAATTTGAAAAAGCGCCACTGGCGTCTGCCTCTATCGCCCAAGTTCATGCGGCAAAGTTAAAGCATAACAATGAAGACGTTGTGGTAAAGGTGTTGCGCCCAGATATTCGCGATACCATTGTGGCGGACATGGAGCTGTTATTTAGCTTGGCTAACGTGCTTCAACGCTGGCTTCCTGATGGCAAACGGCTGCGTCCTGTCGAAGTGGTTGTAGAATACCGCAAGACCATTGTTGATGAACTTGATTTACTGCGTGAATCTGCAAACGGTATTCAGTTAGGGCGTAATTTTGAAGGTTCAGACGCGCTTTATGTACCTAAAATTTACAGTGACTATTGCCGCAGTAATGTGTTGGTTATGGAGCGTATTTACGGTCTGCCAATCTCAAATATAGACGCATTACTTACCCAAAATACCAATATGAAAAAATTGGCCGAGCGCGGTGTGGAAGTATTCTTCACTCAGGTATTTCGCGACAGTTTTTTCCATGCAGACATGCACCCGGGCAATATCTTTGTATCTACCGAACACCCTGAAAACCCCAAATATATCGCCATCGATTTTGGCATTGTGGGTACGCTCAACCGTGAAGACAAGCGCTATTTGGCTGAGAACTTTATTGCCTTCTTCAACCGCGACTATCGCAAAGTCGCGCAGCTTCACGCCGACTCAGGCTGGGTACCGCAGGATACCAATATCGATGAGTTCGAGATGGCCATCCGCACGGTATGTGAACCTATATTCCAAAAGCCACTAGCTGAAATATCCTTTGGTAACGTGCTGCTGCAGCTATTTAATACGGCACGACGTTTCAATATGGTTGTGCAGCCACAGCTTGTGCTACTGCAAAAAACATTGCTGTATATAGAAGGCTTAGGCCGTCAGCTCTATCCTCAGCTTGATTTATGGAAAACCGCCAAGCCGTTTCTTGAAAACTGGATGAAAGAGCAGATTGGCTTTACCGCCATGATGGGGAAGGTGAAAGACAACTTACCTTTCTGGTCTGAAAAACTACCTGAAATGCCAGACCTGCTGTACGACAGTTTACAGCAAATGAAGCGCTTGCCATTGCAACAACAAAGGGCACATTTGGCACTGCTTCAAGAGCAAAAGAAAACAACTCAGACCACTCATTTAAGCGTAGTGGGCGCCACCTTTGTGTTAATGACAGCAATATTGCCAATGTACGATTTATCTTGGTATTTCCCTGCAAGTACAGGCGTAATTGGCGCAATTTGCTGGTATTTAGCCTGGCGGAAAGGGCATTAATTTTTGTTACGCTGCGGTGAAATATTTATGAAATCCGTAGTTTATCAATTAATTTGTATATTAATCGTCCCGAAGAGTGTTATAGTGGCTTTGGCTTTTAGCCAAAGTCTTTAAAGAGACGCGATTTTGTATTATTTGCTATATGTTAAACCACTCGAGTTACCCGGTAATTTGTTGTAAGTTGTTTGTCCATTCGTAAGTAAGACCCAATACTCCGCCAATTTAAAGACTCTAAAGAACTTAGTTACACGCGCTTATGCGCAATTTAATACGATATTTGAGGTCTATACGACATGTCTAAAGTTACAGGCACAGTTAAGTGGTTCAACGCTGATAAAGGTTACGGTTTTCTAACTCAAGATAACGGCGGTAAGGACGTATTCGTTCATTTCCGTGCGATCATCTCTGACGGTTACAAAACGCTTCCAGAAGGTCAGCGAGTAGAATTTGAAGTTGAAGAAGGTCAAAAAGGTCTTCAAGCTGCTAACGTGCAAGCTATCTAAGAATTCAAAAACGGCGGTCATTTGACCGCCGTTTTTCTTTCTAATGTCTGTATTTCCACACCCACGCTAAACGCGCGACAAAGCTTTTAGTCCATACCGCTTTTGGTATATATCATTTTTAACGAATAACGCTTTCATCAATAGCTAGTCTACTGCGTCGCTATTGCTCTCCTCTCTCGGCTACACCACATAAGCACTCGTTCACCCCAATAAATTTGAAGCTCGCAGCATATTCCTAATATCAGTACGCCACGGTATTGCGTAGTCATAGCGTTTAATGCTTTACTCATTACAACGCCCATTTGGGTAATACCAGTCCGCACAGTTAATTACCCATTCAGCGAGACTCAGAGTGTTCATAATCGCGGCGATAAATACGTCTACAGGGAGTGCTTAATGCGCATGACATCAACTATTCGAGCTTCATTGGCCACCGCGCTACTTATTCTCAGTTCAAACCTTGCTTATGCTGCTCAAGCAAATGGACAAGTCGATGAACAGGGTGTTTTAGCAATGGTGCTCAATACCGAAATCCGTATGGCAGACGTCGTGCCTAGTGAAGAAGAACGTAAAAACTTGAAGCAGCAAGCGAAAGACAATTACGCAGGTATGCTTGATTATGTGGTCCGTGTAAATGCGTCTAACAGAATTTATGAGCTTGTTTTAGAGGACTATGCAAAACAAAAAGGCATAACGGTTAATCAAACACTGGTAAGCAAGTTTATCGAGAAGTTTGAAGGTCAGGTTTCAAGTGAAACGGCCGCGAAACCCATTAAAGAGATAGCGGCCAAGCAGGTTATACAGTTTCAAACAGAAAAAGCGATGTATGAAGAGTTTGGAGGGCGTGTTATCTTTCGCCAGTCTAACCCGCAAATGCCGATTGACGCTTACAATACACTGCTATCTCGCTATCGCGATGCAGGTAAACTTAGCATAATAGACGAGGACTTGCGGGATGCATTTTGGGATGTATTCACGCCTCCCTTTCAGTACGAAATTGCACCAGAAAATGTCGACTTTAATCAGCCTTGGTGGCTTTAAATAGCCTCTATAAAAGTAAAGCGCCTGACGTAATTCGCTGAAAAACTGAGAACATGGAAATAAAGGGCAACATCTCACTATGCGTAGTGAAAAAATAAGCGGTATAGACACAATAGATAAAGCTATTTTGGCCATGCTACAAAATAACGCTGACACGCCTGTCGCAGAAATCGCTGAGCAAATTGGGCTTACGGTAACGCCCTGCTGGCGGCGTATTCAAAAGCTAGAAGAGAAGGGCATAATCTCTAGGCGAGTAGCGCTGTTGCAAGCAAAACACCTGGGGCTGGCCATGACCGTTTTCGTTCAAGTAAAAGCGGGCAGACATGATGGAAAGTGGCTGGCAAGTTTCGCTAAACACGCCGCATCATTTGATGAAGTTGTTGAATGTTATCGTATGTCTGGCGAATACGATTACCTGCTAAAAGTCCTCGTTACCGATATGGATTGCTTTGATCATTTTTATAAGCGATTGGTTAACGGTATAGAGTTTTCCGACGTCACTTCAAGCTTTGCAATGGAGCAGATTAAGTACACAACCTCGGTACCGCTTAACCATATTTAACCCCTCATAATTAGCATTGGTTTTCTCAATACCTTCGGTGATAGATGAGGCAATTTGCAGTTGAAGACTCTAACTTACATAAATTCGATAACTTCCCGATTAAAAATCTGAAAGAAAAAAGCAACCGTAGCGGTCTATTTTTGTTCAATTGTAGGAGAAGTAAATTTTGTCCTACTACGAATAGAAAAGGGTGCAGAGACGTGCGACAAGTATAGGCGTGCCCCTAAATAATATGGGGGTTATATGTTTAAAACCATCAAGCAAAGAATATTGCTCGGTTATCTTCTCGTTGTAATTGTGTCGCTCATCGCGGCAATTGTATTGACAAAGAACAACGCCAATGTCGAAAACTTAGTAGAAGCCTACGTGGCTGAAACATTACCCTCGTTAAGCGCTATCGATGATATACAAACTCAAAGTAAAGAGCTGGTGCTTATCGCGTATTCCTTATACGGAACCACAATAAGTAGTCGCGAATATAACGGGCAGAAAGACCGGCTCGTCGACGAGACCAACGCCAAATTTTCCCAATTCAGCTATATGGGAAGCGATGCCGCTCAAGAAAAATTTGATGTACTGGTTGCGTCAGCTGCGTCTTTACAGCAAACGATGTCAGCAACATCTATAGATTGGGATATTGCACGGGAAAATCTTCAAGTCATTACCCAAGCAGCATCTGAACTAAATGCACTTTTGACTGGGGTACGCTCGGGTGTTGAGCGTGCTGCGAACTCTCGAACCATGGCTATTTCTGCTGAACTCAGTGTGAGCCAGTTCACTATCTACAGCCTAATCATATTGCTACTGGCTGTATCCATAATGGGCTACATACTTGCTAAGCGGAATATCGCAAATCCTATCGAAGAGATGGCTAAGAGGCTTGACGATATTGCAAAAACACGCAATTTACAGTCACGTCTACCTACTCAAAATTTACAAGAACTCCACGCGATAACGCATAGCGTTCAAGGTCTACTAGCCGTATTTCACAAGGGAATGACTGACCTTCAACATGCAGTGAATGACCTGAACCACTCATCACAAACACTTAACAGTGCAACATCACACTCTTCAACCGCTATCTTAAGCTTTCAAGGAGACATTAAGCAGCTAGTGTCAGTCATGGATAATCTGTCTGATGAAATGGAACAAAGTCTTACTCTATCTATAAAAGCTGCGGAACAAGCGAAAGGTAGTGCCCACCAGATAGCGCAAGGTAAGGTGGATGTGGAAACCACAGCGCGCGCCATCTCTGATTTAACCCTTAACATTGATAAAACTGCTACTACGTTAGATAAGCTGCAAAGCGATGGAAAAAACGTATCGAGTGTGGTGAAAACCATTGCTGAGATTGCTGATCAAACTAACTTATTGGCACTTAATGCTGCAATAGAAGCGGCAAGAGCAGGAGAGTCGGGTAGAGGTTTCGCGGTGGTGGCGGATGAAGTGCGTACGCTAGCATCAAGAACTCATCAATCGACAGTTGAAATTAATGCCATGTTAGAAAAAATAGTGCAGTCAATTCGTGATTCTGTACAAACTATGACTTCGAATAAAGACAAGGCACACAACGCATTGGGGCTTGCCAATGAGCTGGTGATTACGTTGGAAGACGGACGCAAAAGCGTTTTATCGTTAGTTGAGGTGAGCAATGAGGCTTCGGCTCTTGTACAACACGCTAAAGATCAGGTGCAAGTTGCACGCGAAGGGGCACTAGATTTTCAAATGCTGGGCGATCAAGTAAAAGCCGCGAATACCAATGTGAATAGTGAAGCGAAAAGCTTATTCAGCCTGGCTGAGAACCTTCAGGAAAACGTTAATAGATTTAAATTGAGCTAAAAAAATGGGGCCGGTTTGACGGGCCCCATATAAATTAATGATTTTGGTCTTCAACGTGCTGGTCGGCGAATATCTTGGATTTCTTTTTGATTTTACATCCTAAGATACGCTGCGCATTTTTACGGCCGATATAGTGAGCGACTGTGTAGGGGTGCGCGCGCTTGAAGAACCGTGAGAACGAATGGAATACATTTTCCATGGTATTGGCTCCTTCTATTAAAAATTGCCCCAAATAAAATATAGTAATATTACAGTTTGATGTCAACAAAATATTTAACGGTAAGTAACGTTTAAATTTTGATCACACCTTAAGGGTAGACTAGCTAACGCTAAACATCCTCTAGTCATTGGTATACATTGTTCGAGGGAAAGGATCATATTTTGATCGCAGGTTTTCAGATCGAGTTCGTGGATTGGGGATACTGGTCGCCGCAAATGCCCCAAGCACAGGAAAGGCGTCGGGAACCGCAAGAAACTCGCAATGTACAGCGTTTAGTATAGCGCTGAATAGAAAGTGAACACCATTGAATTTCAATGATGTTCACTATTGTTTCAAGTAATTGGGATCTGCTGCGATCCCATTAACAAAGGCTAGTAGTAAGAAAGCTTCTCTGATTTACCGGAGAATATCTTATATACCATGGCCGTATAAGCCAAAATAATAGGTACTACAATAACTACGCCAACAAGCAAGAAGCGCAGAGAGCTTGCATCACTAAGCGCATCCATCACCGTCATCTGTCCAGGGATGATAAACGGATAGTAGCTTATGCCAAATGCGGTGAAACAAAGTAAAAATACTAGAAGGGCAATAAAGAACGGAAGCCATTCGCCTTTCCCTTGTGCATCAGGCAGTTTTTTAAGCAACACACCACATAGTGCTAGAAGCGCAAAACACGCTACTGGAATAGCGAAAAGCACATAGCCCCAAGGAGCAGACAACCATAAGTCTCGTACGTCATCGTGTAAGGTTAGATTCGCGATACTTACCGCGACAATTCCTACCGCCAGTACCCCTAAACCTCTTCTGGCCCAGTAATACGCCTTTTGTTGAAGCTCACCTTCGCCTTTAAGTATTAACCAGCACGAGCCAATAAACGCATAGGCAGCCGTAACACCAAATGCAGCGAGAAGTGCAAAGCCTTGCGCCCAAATATCTGTGCGAAGACCCGTCACGTATATACCTAACATATACCCTTGAGCTAATGTGGTTAAAAGCGAACCGTATTTGAATACCATGTCCCACTTACGCTTTTTCACCTGCACAACCTTGGCGCGAAAATCGAACGCTACGCCGCGCAAAATAAGCCCTAATAACATGAAGGTTGCAGGCAAGTACAAGGTTTGTAAAAACTCACTATGGGCTTCAGGGAAAGCAATAAGCAGTAGTCCTATGGCGAGCACAAGCCACGTCTCATTGGCATCCCAGTAAGGCCCTATAGAGGCTATCATGTCATCGCGAAACGCTTCTGTTCTTGGCGGGATAAGTACACCCACACCCAAGTCGTAGCCATCTAAAATGGCGTACAGCAATACAGATAGACCAAGTAAACCCACATAAATATTTCCGAGCATTTCTGCTGATACATTTTCAAACATGTTTGCTCTCCTTAAACCGTGCTTGGGTCTGGGTCAGTAGGTTGCATTTTTGCCTTGGCAACTTCGCGCTCTTCCGTCGTTATCTCTTCAATTTCAACGGCTCTTCTGCACATCAACATAAGTGTTCCCATGTATGCGATTAGAAGCACCGTATAGATAACAAGATAAAGCGTGAACGACAGAGCAATATTCGCCGGTGGTAACTGGGTAACGGCATCAGCGGTTCTTAATACACCACTTACCAAATAGGGCTGACGGCCTATTTCCGTTACGTACCAGCCTGCTAACGTAGCAATCCAGCCGCTAAACGCCATGCCTGCAAACGTGCGTTTAAGCCAAATTGGGAAGTCTTTGTTACGCATAAGATAAAGACTGCCAAGCCATGACACAGCAAGCATCAACATGCCCATACCCACCATAACCCTAAAACCGAAGAAAACAGGAGCAACGGGCGGATGCTCTCCTTCGAACTCATTTAACCCCTTAATCTCGCCCTTAAGTTCGTGAGTAAGAATTAAACTTGCACCATAGGGAATGGGAATTTCAAAATAATTCTCTTTGCTTTCTTCGTCAGGAATTGCAAAAAGTAACAAAGGTGCACCTTCAGTGGTCTCCCAAAGTCCTTCCATCGCCGCTACTTTCTGAGGCTGATGCTCAAGCGTATTTAAACCATGCATGTCGCCAGCAAAAATTTGTAGCGGGATTAACACTGCCGCCGTATAGGTGGCGGTTTTAAGCGCGAGCTTAGGCGCAAGCTTGTCGTCGCCTTTAAGCATGCGGTAGGCCGAAAGCCCAGCTATCAGGAAGCTGGCCGTCAGTCCAGACGCTAACATCATATGTACAAAGCGGTAAGGGAAAGATGGGTTAAAGATAATTTCTTTCCAGTTTGTGGCATACACTACACCGTCGACCACTTCAAAACCTTGCGGTGTTTGCATCCAGCTATTTAAGGCTAATATCCAGAACGCAGAAGTAGTGGTGCCAAGTGCAACAATAAGGGTTGAAGCCGTATGCAGCCAGTTCGGAACACGGCGTATGCCAAACAGCATGATGCCTAAAAACGTGGCTTCTAAGAAAAAGGCGGTAAGTACCTCATAACCGAGTAGTGGCCCCGCCACATTACCTACTTTCTCCATAAATCCAGGCCAGTTAGTACCAAACTGAAATGACATGGTGACGCCGCTTACTACACCCAAGGCGAAGCTTAGGGCAAAGACACGTACCCAAAAGCGATACATACGCATCCACACAGGGTGACCTGAAATATTAGAGCGCAGCTTGAAGTAAAATAGAAACCAGCCCATCGCCATGGTGATGGTTGGAAACAAAATATGAAAACTAATATTTAACGCAAATTGTAAACGAGACAGCAAGAATGCATCCACAGAAGGCCCCCTTAGTTAACGCTGTTTTTCCCCGGAAGTAGCTTGTCCTTAAGCTCAAGCATACGGCCCACGCCAGAACCCAACTTCATCAACGTGTTTAACTTTTCAGGCCCAAGATTTTGAAGCTCTTCAGACCATGCCGTAATTGATTCGAGTAAATCGTGAATTTCGTTCAGTTTATGTTGTGCATTTGCCTCTTTTTCATTGGCAGGTGCGTCAAGCAACAAATCACGCAGTAGACTCATGGTTGGGTCTATCTCGCGCTTTCTTCGTTCTTCAAATACTCTATTGGCCAATGTCCAAATATCGCCAGCCGGAATAAAAAACTCTTTTCTCTCACCAGGAACAAGATGCTGTTTAACTAAGCGCCATGACTGAAGCTCTTTTAAACCCATGCTGGTATTGCCTCTGGATATGTTGAGCGCATCTGCAATTTCCTGCGCCGAAATGGGCTCTTCGTTTAAAACAATAAGCGCAAGAATTTGCCCAACTGTTCTGTTGAAGCCCCAACGACTTCCCATTTCGCCAAAGTGCATAACCGCAGATGTAATTAAAGGCGTCATTTTCATTTTTACCTTCCAGAAGCTTCAGAAATTACTGAAAGTTTATTGCGTAGGATCAAGAAACACAAGTTTTATTCGTGATATCACGTACGAATTTTTGAAAATTTAATATTCTTCTTATTAAGTGCTGCAGTGATTTGACATGCCTCTTTAATAGAAAGTTGGTATCTTGTAGAGTAAGTCTAGGAACACACTGCGAAAATTCGCTTTATTGATATTTGGCGCAAAGTAATGCAAACAACTAATAATACCCCTACAACGCTTCAAAACTGTGAAGATGAAGCTATCCACTTGATTGAAAGCGTGCAGAGTTTTGGGTATGTCATTGCCATCAATCCAAGTACCAAAAAAATTCAGGTTGTAAGCGAGAACATCAATGACATGTTCAACGTAGACGTCGTTCCCGGTGAAACACTTATCACTGAACTGATTGACATTCCCTCTCCTGAAGCGCGCACATTCCAGACTATTCACGATGCTGTAAAAGGCGGAAATGTACGCCACGCCTACCAGTGGAAGTTTGCTGAAAATGCGCTCCATCTCAAAGATTGGGAGAAAGAGGGCAGTGGTGTTGCCTTCGATTCTAATGGCCTGTTGGTTATAGAGCTTGAGCCAACCCCTCAACTAAGCTTTGATGCGGCGCAGCAATGGGTGCCAATGGATGTAGATATTCGCGCACTGTTACCCAATGTTGATGATCGCGACTCCATAGGCGATGTTGCCGATGCTATCGCTCAGGTATTTAAGCAATACATAGGTTTCGACTCGGTCATGGTTTATCAGTTTGACAAAACCTACTGTGGTGAAGTGATTGGTGAAGCCGCAAGTGCAGATTCTCGCTCATTCAAAGGGTTGAAGTTTCCCGCTTCGGATATCCCTAGTCAGGCCCGTGAACTGTATCTAAAAAATCGAGTGCGCTGTGTCTACGATGTAGAAGAGCAAGTTATAGGCCTTAAGCCTTCGGTTAAAGAGGCTGAACGTCCACCATTGGATTTATCAATGTCGATGGTTCGCTCTGTCTCGCCTATGCACATTGCCTACCTTAAAAATATGGGGATCCGCTCATCATTTTCAGTTTCGCTTGTTTTTGAGGGTAAGCTGTGGGGATTGTTAGCATGCCACAACAGTGAACCTGCTTACATCGACCAGAAGAAACGTTTAGTTTGCGAATCATTAGGTCACCTTTATGCCTGGCAGCTTCACACGAAAGCACTACATAAAAAGAAAGAGCAATTTCAAATTCGCCAACGCAAGCTGAACTATATTGTTCACCAGCTTACTTCATTCACGAACCCGCTTGAGGCCATCACGCAGAAAGAAGGAGACTTACTGGATGTTGCTGATTCGTGCGGTATGGCGGTGGTTACCCCTACGGGCAACTATCTGGTTGGTAAGACTCCCACAGAGAAAACCTTGGCAAAATTACTCGAAAAATTTGCCATTAGCGGCTCTGAGCAGTCCATTGCTATAAACCGATTAACAAACGAAATTTTAGATAGTGGCGACCTAAACGGCATTCGAGGCATGTATATTTCCTGCGTGTCTTCAAAACTGGGCTACTACACGGTTTGGTTTAGAGAGCAGAAAGACAAGACCATTCGTTGGGCGGGGCGCGATGCAGCCAGAAAAGATATTGGAAAGTCGCTTACTCCTCGTAATTCGTTTGATATGTATTTGCAAAGTGTCGCTGATGAGTCGGTAGAGTGGACCGAAGATGATCAACTAATCATTGAAGGTTTTGACCATCTGTTTATACCTTACGCGCTAAGCTTAAAAGCGTCGCTTGATAAGCAAATTAGTAAATTAGAAGAGCTGGATAAAGCGAAAGATCAGTTTCTTGCCAGCATTTCTCACGAGCTACGTTCACCACTTAACTCCATTGTGGGGTGGACCGATTTAGCGCTTATGGATATTGGCAATGTGGACAGAATGACTGATGCCCTTGGCGTGATAAAGCGCGCGGCATCAACTCAGGCAGCACTGATCAACGATATTCTCGATTTATCCCGTATTATTTCAGGTACGATGAAGCTCAGTACCCATTCGCTTAATATTGCTGGTTCTATATCTGAAGTTGCCAAATCTTTCGAGGCTGGATTTGCGAGCAAGAATATTCAGCTATCGATAAATTGCGAAGACGATCACACGCAAATTCTGGGTGACAATCTCCGTATAAAACAGGTTATCAATAACCTTTTGAGCAATGCACTTAAGTTCACCTCGAAAGGCGGTACTGTGCATGTAAGAGGTCGAAGAGAGCATTCGAACTACCTTTTCCGCGTTAAAGACAATGGCAAAGGTATGACGCGCGAGCAGCTATCTCATGTTTTCGAACGTTTTTATCAAGGCAAAAACGAGCACAACAAACATGGGTTGGGCTTAGGCCTGTCTATTGTGAAAAGTTTAGTAGAGATGCACGGTGGTGAAATTTATGCTGAAAGCGACGGACCTAATACAGGAACAACGTTTTACGTAACGCTGCCTATTGCGCCGCTTAATTTGCACGACGACATTATTGAAACTAAGAACTCTGAAATTAGCGACCTGACTGAGTCTTTGCGTTTGAACGGCTTACGGATTTTAGTCGCAGAAGATGAGCAAGACGCCCGTGATTTTATAAAGCTGTTTCTAGAATCTAACGGCGCGCGAGTTAATGTTGTGAAGAACGGCCTGTTAGCATGGAAAGAAATTAACGATATGCCAGAAGCCTTCGATCTTCTGCTATCGGATATTGGTATGCCGGAAATGGACGGGCTGGGTTTAGTTTTAA
Organism: Alteromonas sp. AO-Serp; assembly: GCF_017849675.1. Lineage (NCBI taxonomy): Bacteria > Pseudomonadati > Pseudomonadota > Gammaproteobacteria > Alteromonadales > Alteromonadaceae > Alteromonas > Alteromonas sp. AO-Serp. The sequence continues at coordinate 16,350 of NZ_JAFLMX010000030.1, read as the reverse complement.
AAATAAGAGCCAGTGAAATACCAGAAATTGCAAAGCTTAATGCCGTAGCACTGACCGCTTATGCCTATACATCTGATCGCGTTAAAGCACTTAAAGCTGGCTTTAACAACTATGTGTCAAAGCCAGTCGATGGCGAAGAATTGCTGACAATTCTGGAAATGTACTTACCAGAAACGTCACACTAACGCTGACGACTCCCCGTCTTCTTTGCAACCTCTGATCAGCAGTATTGCGAAGATAGAGCGCGAAGATAGATCGTTAACAAGGCTCACACATATCTTTGAATAGGCTGTTTAGTTTAAGCAACGACAGGTATGCTTTGTAGTGTAGAAGTCGCGTAGTCGACTTCGTGCTTCTCTACCTAATTTAATGCCTTTCAAAGTTAAAGTTCACCGAAGTCAAAATTCATCTACCAGCGGCGGAGTAATAGCTGGTAGGTGGTTTTATCTAACAGCGACTCGCGGGGCGACGAACTTTCTTTATCGGGAAGCGCAGCACGCGCTTCCTCAAGCGATGCATATCTATCCCCGTCAATATAAAACGCGCTGGCTTCAGATGTAGGTTTACCGTCAAGGGAATAGGCGGTGTTTAACAAGTCTGACGTGGTAGTTATGTTGCTGTGCCCGATAAAGTCGGCAACGCCATCGCCATTCACATCTTTGGTGAGCCAAGCTAACTCAAGTGGCTGATTCAATTCCCCCGAATTCTGCATTGTCGACACAGCCTGGTTGAATTGCGCAATAATCCTTTCAGCGTTAGCAGCATTTTTGCTGATAGCTATTTGAAATCCGGTTTTTGCTAATGGTTTTGCTGAAAAGTGCAGGGTTTCTTCATTATCGTTAGCCAGCAGTATGTTTAGCTCGCGCGCAAGCAGCTGGGTGGTAATTAAGTAAGGCGCTCTATCGTCGGCAAGTTGGCGAAATGCATCAAAAGTAGTGGGGTTGCGTGACCACTTTATATCTTTCAGCAGTCTGAATGATGGCGTATTCGCAAAGCGATTTTCAATAGCGACCCGGTTGTCTTTTAAATGAGGAAAAAGCTTTATTGCCTCAACGTCCGCCTCTTTACTTACCGCGTAAAGGTAAATGGGTAAGTAGACATCGGAAAGTACATAGTTGCTAGTGTCCTCACCTAAGTTGATGTAGGCAAATTCACCGTCTAATTTGCCCGTTAAGACAGAGCTGCCCAGAAAAGCTTGTCGCATCACCTGAAGCTGAATATCCAACTCTGCTTTTTTAAACACCTTTTCAAGTAATGCGTTAATCCGAGCAGGCTCCCCATCATCGCTGATATAGGTCTCGAAGGAAGCTGCACCCAACTTAGTAGGGGCGGCATGTAATTGCGAAACGCTAAAGCAACAAAGGGCTAGACTTATACTTAATAAAGAAAGGCGTTGAGTGAAAATAGAGAGCGAGAACGCGCTTAATCTTACCAAAGGTGAACTCCGAACAGCCGTCATGCATTTACTACACTGTAATGCAGTTAGTCACTTAATTCCAATAAACACGTACAGGCTTAAATTAACAAAATGTAAACGACATCAATATATTGAGTGTAGTTTCTCAGTTTAAACTAGCTTTTGTTGAGCAAAGTCATTCATGACGATAAGCCGGTTTCACTAACAGCTTAACATCATGAACGTGACTTGGTACGTAATTGGGTGCCTACTTGGATAAGTATGCGTACAAATGTGCTTAATTTAAGTGCTCAATTTAAACGCTTATTCTCCAAAGCTTCCCGCAGGACCTGGATAAACCACTACGCTTTCAACACCGTCCTTGTTAACGCTGGCAACGCCAAAGAAGTAGTTGTCGATAACGACGTTCTCAAGCATGGCCTCGGTGACGTTACCCACATATTTACTGTATTCCCATTGCGGAGCATCAGTATGACGCCAGTATACTTTGTACCCTTTAAGTTGAGGGTTCTCTTCAGCGTCTAGTGCATCCCACTTTAAAAATGTTGAAGGTTGAACTGCACCGGCAATTTCTACATTTGCAGGTGGATTCGGTGCCCACGCCATTGCAGCAAGAGAAACAGCATTAAGGCCAGTAAGTTTGGCAGCGTAATCAAAGTCGACGCCATCCAAGGTGTCACCATAGGCAATACCGTCTTCTACGCGAAGGTCTTGGTGCTGGCGGGTGTAGTTTTCGTTAGTTTCCATAATACGAATACCCGGGTAGCCCAAGTCGTTGAACGGGCGGTGATGGCCGCCACGACCAAAACGGTCCAAACGATAAATCACCATCGTGTCTAGGTTCTCAACATACTGATCGGCAATTTTATCGATGTAGCGGGCAAGGTTACGGCTTGGTGAGTCAACTTCACCCCCGGTGAAACGTCGCATGCGTGCTTCTTTATCCGTTTCGGTTACGCGTGTACCTTCAGCAAACAAGCGAGCGGTGGTGTTGTTAATCACACCGTTAACCCCTTCGATATTGCCTATCATGTCATTATTGAGCACGGCTTTAATTCGCCAGCCGTCTTTCTTAGCTTGGTTTGCCATAATACGCCCGCCGAAAAGTCCTTGCTCTTCGCCAGATAAAGCAGCATACACTATACTGCCGTTAAACTTGTATTTGGATAGTACTCGCGCAGCTTCAAGGGTGCCGGCAACACCAGAGGCGTTGTCGTTTGCCCCTGGTGAGTCAGAGGTGAAGTCCATTACATCAGACACCCGTGAATCGATGTCGCCTGACATGATGACGTAACGGTCTGGATCGGTGGTACCTCGTTGTATCGCAATAACGCTAACCACTTCTACTGGGTCGGGAATACGTTTTTCTCCGCTAATGACTTCCGACTGGTAGTACACTTCTAAGCAGCCACCACACTCGGCTGAAATTTTATCAAATTCAGATTTAATCCAGCGACGCGCAGCGCCTATACCGCGGGTATCAGACTCGGTTTCAGAGAGAGTATGGCGTGTACCAAAGTTCACCAACTTGGTAATGTCTTTTTCAATGTTTTCAGCGGAAACATTTTTGGCAATATCATAAAGTGCTTGCTGCTGCTCGGTATCAGCAAAGGCTGTAGTAGATAGTGTTAGTGCAATTGCGGGGGCAATTTTTCTTAATACTAGGTTCGTAAGATAACAGGGCTGTGATTTATTCATTATTTTCTCCATGTTCTGCAAAGACCATACTGAATGCGTCGAAAATGGACAATGAATATCGATGTAATTAACTTTATTTAAGAGGAATACAATATATCGGCACGTAACACTCCGTGCCGATATACATTTACAATTTAAAAGATCTAAGCCTATTTAAAAGTCGAAGTAAACCATACCGTAGGCGGTAACATCATCATTTTTAAGCGACTCAAGATAATCATTCGTGCTTTGCACATCATAAGCTTCCAATCCTATATAACCCGACGCTGGCTCTTCATCGAAGTTAAAGTTTGCCGATAGGGGAAAGTCGACACCCTCTATGTCTAAGTTATCTAAAATAGCAAGAGAACCCTGACTTGGTGTGGTTAGTTGGAAGTAATAGAGACGATCACCAGAAGAATCATTCCCAGACAAGGTAACGGTTACAGAGTCCGCTCCCACTGAAGACAGGTCATAACTTTCATCATTAAAGAATGTTAAAACTTGTTGGGAAAATAAGTCGTAAGACATCAATGCTAAGTCTAATGATTCAGTGTGGGTGGATGGAAGTGTTACCTGAGCGCCCGTATAAATGGATACTTGAACATCTGTGCCTTCGGAGCTGAAGCTGTCGAACTCGAAATTGTAAGCATCGATATACGTTTCAGGGGTGTCAAAGATAGGAACTGAAGGTGAAAGTTCTGCAACATCCCAAACCTGCACATTATCAGCATAATGCATCCAGCCATCTTTTCGGCCGCGTAGTGAAACGCGCAGACTTGAGTCACTGTTGACGTTATTATTGAGCAGCGAAAAAGGTACTTTTCTGACAAGCTCTGCATTACTTACTACATATGTTTCATCGAAACTGTAATCACTAAGAACAGCAGTGTAATAGGTTTCAGCAGGGTATTCCTGTGCACTGGTTAGCGTGAGAGCAATGTCTGGCCACTCTCCGCCAATGGGTCGACAAACATTAGCTTCAGCCAACCAGTCTGTGTCATTGACATCGAAAATATTAGACGATGTTGTGGTAGAGACAACGACGCTGGCCATAGGCGAGGCAACAGGAACTTGACTAATATCGAATGTTACGTTGTTACATTCGCACGAGTCTTCATTGGCGAAGCCTTCAGCGATAATGCGTGTGTTTTTGATTTTATCGGCGGTAATGTCTACGTAGGTATGAACGCGAGGATAGGCAGTTTCTCCCCAATAACCTACACTTAGCATCGTATACGTTGCTACACCGGAGTAATCGATAGCGATATTTCCGTCATCATCAGCTTCATAGACAGCAGCTACTGCACCGCTGTTGTCATGGCGAACAACCATAGCTTCAGTTTGAGGTATTATCTCACCGCATGAACTAAAGTAACTTGCACTAACTACATGCTCATAGTTTGAAGTAGGCGGTGTACTTCCATTGTCGTTAGTAGGAGGTTGTGAAGAGCTACCACCGCCACATCCGGCAATAGCGGCCGCTAAGCCTGTTATTAGCAGTTGTTTGTTGTACTTCATATATTTTTCTGAAAGACATAATAGTAGGCTGACGCATGTCCAAGCAGCGCGGAGTGCCGAAATCAAACTGGTTACTCTACCAATGCTTCCAATTCCTTTTGTTTTACTATTTGATTTGTTGGTTGAGTGTTGATGTTAGCAGTTTTTTAGAAATGAAAATAGACGGCGCTTATCAGATTTAATTTATGTAAGAAGATAGGGTTAGTGTGTGAAATGCCATGTTGACCATATATAGTTTTGTATGGTCAACATGACGGGCTAGAGGTAGATTTAATGCTCACGACATGAGCATCTTTTGCTACTACTTACCTTGCACGCTTAAATAAACGCAAACGCGTCGCCAAACAGGTTCTCAACTTTTAAGCCGCGTTGTGTAAAATCATCGCGTACAACTTTGGCCATTTCAAAACGACCTGCAACGTAAACCTGAATATTGGCAAAGTCAGCGTGGTCTGCCATTACCGCATGGTGTACCCAGCCCGTTCTGCCTTTCCATTCGTCACATGCAAACTCTACAACCGGCACAAAAGTGAAGTGATCGTTAGTTTCAGCGAGCTCAGTTAGCTTGTCAGCTAAATACAAATCAGCCGCGTGTTTTCCACCCCAATAAAGGGTAAGTGGTGTCTTATCACCGCTGTTAAGATGCTCTTGCAGAATAGAGTAGGTATATGAGAAGCCAGTACCACCAGCAATAAGCACCATAGGCATGCCATTACTTTGCAAAAAGGCATTGCCATTACCTACGTTTACGGTAATTTCGCCATCCGCACGCATGCGCTCTAGCACTTCACCAGCGTAGCTGTTGCCAGGCTCTGCGCCAATGTGTAATTCAATGCGGCTATTATCAAATGCGGCATTGGCAATAGAAAATGGACGCATATCTTTTTCGCCCATTACCACCATGGCGTACTGACCCGCTTTAAACTCAACAGGGCTTTCTGGCGTTAATTCAACTTTTTGAACCACTTCGGTTAAAGGCGTGATGCTTGCAACCTTACACTTAATTTCTGACATGTATTCTCTTCTAACCTTCTTGCTTAGCGTGTCGCCTTTTCATGCGCTTAAGAAAAGCGCATGCTTCAATACAAAATAAATAGCGTTAAAAATAGCCGCTACATAATACCAAGACTGTCCCAAATATCATCAACGCGTTTTTTAACGTCTTCGTCCATCACAATAGGTACGCCCCATTCTCGGTCGGTCTCGCCCGGCATTTTATTGGTGGCGTCCATTCCCATTTTAGAACCTAGCCCTGAAACGGGGGACGCAAAATCCAAGTAGTCGATAGGCGTATTTTCTATCATTACCGTGTCGCGGGCTGGGTCCATACGGGTAGTGATGGCCCAAATAACATCGTTCCAGTCACGCGCGTTGACGTCGTCATCGCACACTATCACAAATTTGGTGTACATGAACTGGCGCAAGAACGACCATACACCCATCATCACCCGTTTCGCATGCCCAGGATACTGTTTCTTCATCGTCACCACTGCCATACGATAAGAGCATCCTTCAGGCGGTAAGTAGAAGTCGACAATTTCAGGGAACTGCTTTTGCAAAATAGGCACAAACACTTCGTTTAGCGCAACACCTAAAATAGCTGGCTCATCGGGTGGACGGCCTGTATAGGTTGAATGATAGATAGGATCTTTACGGTGGGTAATATGCGTTACCGTAAACACTGGGAAGTCATCGACTTCATTGTAATACCCGGTGTGATCGCCGTATGGACCTTCAGGTGCTGTTTCATCTTGTGCGATATAGCCTTCAAGCACAATCTCGGCACTGGCAGGTACTTGTAAGTCGTTACTAATAGACTTAACCACTTCGGTTTTATCGCCGCGAAGTAAGCCTGCAAAAGCATATTCAGAAAGGGTGTCTGGAACAGGAGTAACCGCGCCTAAAATGGTAGCGGGGTCTGCGCCCAATGCCACAGATACAGGGTAAGGTTCGCCCGGATGCGTTTGACACCACTCACGGAAATCAAGTGCGCCACCACGGTGTGACAGCCAGCGCATAATAAGTTTATTTTTGCCAATAACCTGCTGACGGTAAATGCCCAGATTCTGACGCTTCTTATGCGGCCCTTTAGTAACACTTAACCCCCACGTTACCAAAGGCGCAGCGTCTCCCGGCCAACAGCGCTGTACCGGAATTTTAGATAAATCTACGTCGTCACCGGTAAGCACCACTTCCTGACAAGGGGCTTTTTTAAGGACTTTGGCTGGCATATTAAGCACCTGCTTAAATACTGGCAGCTTCTCCCAAAGATCTTTCAGCCCTTTTGGGGGCTCTGGCTCTTTTAAGTATGCCAGTAGCTTACCTACTTCGCGAAGTGCTTCAACAGACTCTTGACCCATGCCCATAGCTACGCGCTCTGGCGTACCAAACAAGTTAGCTAATACGGGCATGTCGTGATTTTTAGGGTTTTCAAATAACAGCGCAGGGCCGCCAGCACGCAACGTCCTGTCGGCAATTTCTGTCATTTCAAGGTCGGTATCAATGGGCTGGGTAATGCGTACCAATTCACCTTTAGCTTCTAGCTGGCGAATAAAGTCGCGTAAATCTTTGTACTTCATCAGTGCAGGTGTATCCACAAACTCAATTTATGGCAAGAATATACTATTTAGCGCCAAAGTCCGATCAGTAAGCGCCGTGTTTACACGATTAAACGTTTTACAGATAAATTACGCTTTACAGAGGTGGCATTTGGGTGTGATATAAGAAAGCGTTAACAATATTAATAAATCTAGGGCGAATAGCGCGTTGGTGTTTGCACTTCGATATACGCGCTTTGGTATAGGTTTTCAGTTTAAGCACTGTTACATTAAGTGTTTGGGTGTAAAATTCTTTTCCAAAGTTCGATGGGATAGAGCTATCAACTGGCACCGTGCTAAACCCCTAATAACCCTTTTGCCTAAGGTGGTTACATGAGTTCATTCGATCAGGACATGCTAGACGAATTAAATTTGTTACTGAAGTTTCCAACAGACAGTCTGCTTCAAGGTCTGAAAATTCATCACGATGCAAGCCAAAGCATGGTGAACGCAGCATCCAGGCTGTACTCCAAAGGCCTAATCACTTTGCCTGACGGCGGTTACCTTACTGACCTAGGTATTGACCTTGCTGACCACGCTCGCCATATTCAATCGGCCATGTGCCCACGAAAAAGTAGCCATTAACCGCCAGATAGAAAAGTAAAGTGGCGTGCTAGTAACGATGTTAAGGTTTTGAAAAACTGCCACTTCCTTAGCACGCTGGCGCCTCATTTCGTAAAGATAGGCATGTCTTAGTTAAGATAATCTATAATTAGTCGATACCTTAACTAAGACACTGCAATCAACACATACTCTTTTGCTATGAAACGTATTCTAACCACAGCCTTACTTATGTGCGCTTCTGTCACTGGCTTTTCCGCTCATGCTCTTGAAGGGGAAACCATCGAAGAGCTTCGCGCAGTTCAGCTTTACAGCCAAGACGCCTTAATCGACATGATTAATGCCAATACGCATTTAGATAAGGTTGTGGCTGACCGATGCCAATTAGTACAAGACATTGAAGCGCGTGCGAACGTGCTTAAAGTGCCGGCCTACCAATTTTTATGGGGGGATATGCTGGCATGGGGTGTTTGTGTAGATGCTGAACCTGCCCGTGGTATTGGCTATATGGAAGATGCTGCGAATCAAGGTTTGCCTGCAGCACTTGAGCAGCTTGGGCGTTATTACGCAAAAGGCACACTCGTACAGCAGGATAAATCTCGCGCCGTGGTGTATTTACGAGAAGCCGCTGCGCTTAAAAACCTAAAAGCGCAAATTCACTTGGTTGAGTTGTTTTTGGACGGTTATGGCAGTCCTTACGATTATGAAGACGCATACCACTGGCTTTATAACTCGGTGACCAACGATAAAAAGCAGCATCAGCAAATTGCGTCTTACCTCGCTCGCTTAGAAAAATTAATGCACCCGAAAGCCGTGCGAGAGGCAAAGCGGCCTTTGGATAGTTAAAAGCCACAAGTGGCGAGGTGATAACGAACACCTGCAGGCAACTAAAATCTTAAGGGCAGAAAGGCTGGCAAACACAACAAGCCAGCTTCGGCAAAAGTGTATTTATGTCCGTAGCACATCTATGTCTTTACGTAGGCTTAACGCTTACGCCAGCCAGTAAGCATAGGGCGAACTAACTGAATATTACCCATACGTTGTACAGCAAACACGGAAGCAATATGCACCAACACACAGCCGTACAATACATCAGCCATAATACTGTGTATCCATTCCAGCGTGCTATTTCCAAACAGTGCGTCTATTTCTTCCATCATAAAACCGGTAATACCTAACCCAAGCAAAAGGGCAATAACTGCCATCACCATAAGCCAGCCAAAAGGATTGTGGCCATGAGTACGTGGGATTTGTTTATGCTTTAAGTGCTGAAGATGTTCTCTAAAGGCCTGCTTGCTTAGCGAAATAGTGGAGAAGCTAGCGTAATCTGCGGAGCCCTTCTTGTTGGGATTAGCTGAACGTAAGCCCCAAGCAACGCGTATAGATATAAGCGCTACGCCCACATAGCCCGCGATTTCATGAAAAAGCCGGCCTGGCTCTACAATAAAGTAGTTGGTGATAAAACTTGCAACAATGCCCCAGTGGCATACGCGCACTACCCAATCCCAAACATAAATATCTGAACCCGTGTCTTTAGCTTTGTGCATTACGTGACTTTCTCAGGGTAAAACAAAAACGCTGCAATAGTTTGCAGCGTTTTTATCAAGTTTTAAAGCAAGCGTTCGATGAACCGTTTGCTAAACAGAATTTAGTGCATTTCTTTTTTAACAATGCTGCCATCAACAGGGTTAAAGTAAATCTCTACTTTGTTCTCTTCTTTATCGAAGCCGTAGATTTCGTAGCAGTTACCGCCTGTCACTTTAAATTCGTTGATTTTGTAGCCTTGCGCTAACAGCTGAGCCTGAAACGCATCTTGGTTTTGCCATTCAGCTTCCGGCGCAGTAGTACACTGAGTGGTGCCGTGCTCTGCACTACATGCGCTTAATAAGGTAGCGGCGCCAATAGCAGTAGCCATCATTAGTTTTTTCATTGCAGTCTCCGTTTCGCTTTTTATTTAAAAGTTCTTTCTATCCTACTTAAATATTGTACTGACATTGTTCTTTTGTGCATAGAGGTTGCACTACTTTGTTGTACAGAATTGAGTTCTGTTTGGTTTTATAACGGGGCACAGAATACTTGTCATAAAATTGCCTCCGACATGTCACGGATAGTTCATCGAACCGTCTCAAAAGCGTTCTACATTTTTGGGCTTTGATATTTCTAAACACTAGGCAATGTCGCCAATCTGTCGGCGAAATGTTTAAAAAATACATAAAACACCCAATAAGCACACAAAAGGAATGATTTGATGCGTCCTCTGTACCCACGAACGGTTTATCCACGCTCTCTGCTTGCCACAACAATTGCATTTGCGCTATCAAGCGCCGCAATTGCACAAGAAGTAGCGCCCGACACAGAAAACGAACATAACTATATAGAAGAGATTACGGTAACCGCACAAATGCGTGAGCAGTCCGTTATGGATGTGCCTGTTACTATGGATGTAATAGGTAGCGAGTTCTTAGAGCGCACCAATATCATGGAACTTGATGAGCTTTCTCGTATTTTACCTAACGTTCAAATTCAAGAGCAGGCTGTAAGCTTACCGTCCTTTAATATTCGAGGCGTGACTGACGACGTATCTTCGGTGTCGGCAACGCCTCGCATCTCTGTATATCAAGATGGCTTTGATATCAGTAAAAAGACGGTAGCCAGCGTCGCGCTTTTTGATATTGCGCGCGTGGAGGTTTTAAAAGGCCCCCAGCCAACCTTGTTTGGTGTGGCGGCAGCCAATGGTGCGGTAAGTATTCATTCTAATCTTCCCACCTTCGAACAAGAAGGCAAGGTACAGGTTGGCTATAACTCAGAGCAAGGGCAAGAACTTGAATTCATGTATAACCAGCCTATTAACGACAACCACAGTTTTCGTATAGCAGGTCTTTATCGCGAAATGGACGGCATTGTAGAAAACAATGCCTGTAGCGCTGACTCCTATTACGGAAATGCAAATATGTACAACCATCTTGGTGAAGAAGTGCCGTGCAACAGCGAAGATCTTCAGGGTGTTTCAGTACAAGCACTACGTGCAACATGGCGAGCGAATTACGATCAGCTTGAAATCATTGCGCGCGCAGCCATGGAGTATAACGACCAGCCGGGCATTGCCTTCAAATCAGGCTCTATCGCCCCCAATGGCGGAGATACTAGCCCTTTTACTGATGCCGAATTTAGTTTAGGCAGTGAACTAGGCATTGAACGAACGCTTCAAGCTTATGATTTAACCGTAAACTACGATTTCAACCAAATGCTTAGCCTACACGCCGACGCATACTATAAAGATGTAGAAGTAAGCGAGGGATTTGACGCCGACGGTTCAGCCTTGCGTATTCAAGATGCTTATTTCGATAACGACGCCACGCTTCAGGGCGCATCAATGCGCTTAGTATATGATTCTGGTGATAAATTGGCCGCATTTGTTGGTGCGTCGATCACCCAAGACGATTCTATTTTGCCCTACTATGTGATGGTCGACCCATTTGTACGTGGTACCTTCGATGCGGTTAAAGCACAGCTTGAGGCCACCTCAAACATTCCGCTAAATCAGAATATCGCTACTGACGCATCGTTAGAAGAAATAGAAACACTGCGTGCGATGTTAGTGTCGCAACTGTTTAATGAAGATGGCTCTCCTATTTCTAACCCTGCATTGCCGCCTATTCTGATACAAGGGCCGTTTATATTTGAAGCTGAACTTGATATAGCGTCTTATGTTGCTGAGGTGTCGTATTTTGTAACCGACGACATCAACATTACTGCTGGCATTCGCTATATCGACGAAACACGTTATACCCGTAATACTTATACTACTGCAGATGGTGCATTTACGTTCGATGCCGAGCGCGACTTTGACGATACCCTGCCGCGATTTGCCGTAAGCTATGATGTTAATAACAACTGGAACGTATACGCGAACTACGCCAGGGGACGACGTTCACCAGTTGTGGATGCTAACGCGGGTGGTGTTAATGTGACTAAACCTGAAATAGTAGACAGTTACGATTTAGGTATTAAATACCAAAGCTCGAACTTCCTGTTCTCAGGTGCCATATTCACCTACGAATACAGCGATTATCAGCAAAGCTTTACCGACGCAGAAACCTTACAGTCTATTACTGTAACGGTAGGCGACTCGACCATGTCGGGTATTGAAGGCATGACGACCTATAACTACAGCGAGACGCTGACGCTAACAGCAAGCCTTGGTTTCCTTGATGCTGAATTTGCAGACAATACTGCTGATGGATCTGAGTTCCAATACGGTGGCAATAAGTTCCGCTTAGCGCCAGAAGTTAGCGGCGCGATAAACATCAACAAAGTATTCAATATGGACAGTTTTGACATTGATGTTAACTGGCTTACCAGTTTCCAGTCAGAAGTGTTTTTTGAAAGCAGCAATTACCCTGGTCTTTCTCAAGATACTTACTCACTGACTGATGTATCGGTGAAGCTGCTTCAAGACAACAGCAAGTTTGCCTACGAGTTTTACGTGAACAACCTGTTTGATAAAGAGTTCTTAATTGATGCAGGTAATACAGGCGGCGGTTTAGGTATTCCTACCTTCGTACGCGGGATGCCACGCATTGCTGGTGTGCGTGTTTATTATGAGTTTTAGAAGTAAAGAATAAGAGAGTACCTATTCCCGTCAATATGCCCCTATCTTGATGGGAGTAGGACGTAACTTAAATTGTATGGGTCACAAGAAGGAGTATCAGAGACTCTGATTTTATTCGGTGCGATTTAACTATAACGTCTTGCACTCTGTCTTTGGTGATGAAAAGTAAAAGAAGACATTTAATGCTAGTGCAGCTACAATAAAGATTCTCAAAGAACCTCGGAGAATCTACATGCCTTTAAAAGCTACCTCAGTAAGATTAGATGACGAAACACTTGCACGTGTAGGCGAAATGGCTAAGGCGATGGATAGACCTAGGGCGTGGCTGATGGCCGAAGCCATCAAGCAGTATGTTGCTCGCGAAGAGTGGTTTATCCAAGAGGTGGAAAAAGGAGTGAAAGCCGCTGATGAGGGACGTTTGACCGACCATACTGATGTCAAAACTAAGTGGGAGGCTAAGCGTGCAGCTCAAATGGACTGATCTTGCAGGTACCGATTTAGAGAAAATTGAAGCTCATATTGCTCAAGAAAATAGCCCCTCTGTAGCTATTGACGTTGTCATGAACATTATTGATAGTTCGCACCTAGTCCTATCAGAACATCCTAGAGCAGGCCGTCATGGCCGATTGAAGAATACGCGTGAACTTGTAATTAATGGCCTGCCGTTTATCGTTATATATCGAGAAAACATCACTACAAATTGCATCGAAATACTACGTGTTCTTCATGATGCTCAGCAATGGCCCAACGCAGATTAAAAACAAACTATTTGTGGAAAGCACTAAGCTCGTTGTCAGACTTGTAAGGTAGCGTTTGTAGCCTTTAACTTTATAAATAACGTGCATAGGCTCAAGCCTATACACGCTTAAAAACTTGTAGAACGCTATGCCTTAATCTCATAGCTATGCGTATTAACCACTTTGCCTGCTTTGGTCAAAATCGCATCTACATAGTGCCACGTTGCTTTTGCGCTATCTTGGCTAACGGTTAAAGTCATGAACCCGCGCTGGTGGAGGTTACAGTACTGCAAATCTTCTATAAGAAGCGGTAGGTCGTCTGCAAGGGTTTTAGCTTTTTCATCCCCCATGCTTAGGTAATGTTCCATACCGGGTGACGTCACGCCTGGTGTGGCAAGTTCAACCCCTACCTCTGTACCATCTTTAAGAGTTAATTTGTTGTGCCAAGCATTATGTGTATCACCTGCAAGGGCAATAACTGGCTTGCCGATGGACTTAAGCTGCATCAGCACCTGTTCCCGCTCAACAGGGTAGCCATCCCATGCGTCTAAGTTGTAAGGCATTACGGTATTGATAAGCGCAAGCTCTTGCTCACTAAGTGCACCACCTTGCTTTTGTTTGCGTTTGATATTCGCGAGCCTATGTACATGATCAGGTATTGCTTTGCGTTCAACGCCATTAAAAATCGATACAGGGAAAAGCATACGGCCTATTAATAACTGTTGCCCTAACACCTGCCATTTAGCCTGGCTTTGCCGCATAGACGAATGTAGCCAGTTGCGTTGGGTTTCACCGAGTAAACCGCGGTTCGGGTTGCTGATGTCTTTCATAAAGCGTGCTTGGTCAAACGCTTTAGTTTCAGCATCGCGATAGTTGGCGTATTCAAGCTGTTTGTCGCGGGCAAGAACGCGGGTGTCGAGCATGTATAAGTCAAGAAGTTTACCAAAAGTAAACTGACGATAAATTTCTAAGCGCTCGGTGCCAAACGGCGGGCGTATAGGTAGCCATTCATAATAAGCTTGTACGGCCGCTGCACGACGTTCATAAAAATCACCTTCATCCTCTTGGTGATTTTCGGCACCATCTTTATAGGTGTCATTAGTAATTTCATGGTCATCCCACACAACTATAAAAGGCTTATTTTGATGTAGCGACAATAAGCCACTGTCTGTGCGGTATAGCGCATAGCGATTGCGATAGTCAGTGAGAGTATAAAGCTCGGTGTCGTTATCTGGCGCATAGGTTCTGCCAATTTCCTTGGCGTGCTCAGTTGCGTAACCTTCACCATCGTACTCATAAATGTAGTCACCAAGGTGCAATACATAGTCGATGTTGTCGTCTTTCGCTGCTTCCATATAAGGCGTGAAAAAGCCAGCGGGGTAGTTGGAACAAGAAAATATGCCGAACGTGACATTAGACACTTCGACTTCAGGTAGCGTACGGGTTTCTCCCACAGGACTTGTATTATTAGCGCTTTTGAAGCGGTAAAAATAACGACGAGCTGGACTAAGTCCTGCTACATCGACTTTTACGGTAAAATCATGGATTGCTTTGGCTTCAACAATACCGCTACTTATCACATTGGCAAAATCAGCATCGCTTGCCATTTCCCATAAAATATCGGCCTTGGCTAAACCTGACTTTGAGCCCGTACTTGAGCCCAAATTTGCAGTGGGCACGGCGCGCGTCCAAATAATCACGGCGTCTTTTAATGGGTCTCCACTCGCCACACCATGGGTAAAGGTAGCGTTGGTTTGCGGTTGGCTGTTTGCTGAAGGGCTAACAGTACAGCCTGCTAGCCCTGTAGACACTGCTACGCTCGCGCCTGCGAGTGACGACAGCTTTATAAACGATCTTCTATCCATATGCCTGCTCTTTATAAGGTTTGTAAGGTATCCGGTGATGTCATTGTTTTGTTGAACGCTCATGCAACAAAAACGAAAACCCATTTTTATACTGAGTGTTTGTGACATAGAGATGTCAGGCTGAGAATCCATAATAACAGTCAATGTTTTACTGCAAATACTGTTATACTGTGCAGCAAATAACCACATGAACCAAAAATGGTTTGTGTGTCTAAACAATCATACTTATGTTTTCTACAGAGCTTTGAAGAACTAAGCCACAAACGAAAACACGTTGAACAAAATACGAAAGGTAAATTTAAAATACATGAGTGATGATCCGCATTATCAGCGCGAGAAAGAGAAGTACGAAAATCCGGTAGCCAGCCGCGAATATTTAATGAGTTTATTAAAAGAGCACGACAAGCCGTTGTCGTTTCTTGATATCTGTAACTTGGTGAACGCCTTCGACGAAGAAGCGCGAATTGGAATTCAGCGCCGACTACGTGCCATGGAGCGCGAAGGTCAGGTGCAATTTACCAAGCAGAAAAAATACATTCTCCAAAACCGTGATGAACTCATTAAAGGCAGAATTATTGGTCACCGTGATGGCTACGGCTTTTTGCGTCCTGAAGATAAAAGCGGTGATTTATTTATCAGTGCTGGGCAAATGAACCTGTTCCTTCACGACGATGTGGTAGAAGCGCGCATTAGTGGTACCGATCGCCGTGGAAGAAAAGAAGCGTTTGTTACGCAAGTCATTGAGCCGCGCAGCGAGCCAATTGTTGGCCGCTACTTTGTTGAACAAGGTTTTGGCATGGTTGTGCCAGATGACAGCCGGTTGCAGCACGAAATTGTTATTCCACCAGAGAGCACACACGGTGCGCGAATGGGGCAGGTGGTTGTGGTAGAGCTTACCCAGCGTCCACGCCGTAAAATGAGTCCGGTGGGCAAAATTGTTGAAGTACTTGGTGAACATATGGCGCCAGGTATGGAAATAGAAATGGCACTTCGCACGTTTGATATTCCGCACCAGTGGCCAAATGGCGTAACCAAACAAGTGGAAAAGCTAACCGATCAGGTGCCCGATGAAGCCAAAGAAGGTCGCATAGACTTGCGCCAGCTTCCGCTTGTTACCATTGACGGTGAAGACGCCCGCGACTTCGATGACGCGGTATATTGTGAACCGCTCGACGATGGTGGCTGGCAGCTATGGGTAGCTATTGCCGATGTAAGTCACTATGTAAGAACAGGCTCAGCTCTTGATGATGAAGCGCAGCAGCGCGGTATCTCGGTCTATTTCCCTGACCAAGTAATTCCAATGTTGCCAGAAGTACTGTCAAACGGCTTGTGTTCACTAAACCCTGAAGTCGATCGCCTATGT
>NZ_JAFLMX010000058.1:0-4065 GCF_017849675.1 Alteromonas sp. AO-Serp | reverse complement strand
AGATATTTTCGAGCTCAACTTTGTTGCAGTTGAAACAGCCGCTCTGCTTTTAAGCAGCATTACCTTTGGCTTTGCCATGATATGTGCTCACCGACAAAACAAGTCAGGCGCCCTTGCTTGGCTGGCGGTGACATGGGCACTGGGTGCGTGTTTTATTGGTATGGAGGTGTACGAATTTCATCACCTTATTGAGCATGGTAACGGGCCGCAGCAAAGTGCGTTTTTAACGGCGTTTTTCTCGTTAGTAGGGCTGCACGGACTGCACGTTACAGCAGGTCTTATTTGGATGACAATCATGTTTATTGAAGTAACCCGCCGAGGTTTAGGTGAGCAAACCGTTACTCGACTTAGTTGCTTAAGTCTGTTTTGGCACTTCCTCGATATCGTATGGATATGTGTATTTACCGTAGTGTATTTAATGGGGGCAATGTAATGGCGTTACACGATGCAAAATTAGCTTCAAATACGGACGGTCACGCTTCATCGACCCACAATAGTGATGACGCACATGGCGATGTGAAGTCTTATATTATTGGCTTCATTCTATCTGTGGTACTTACCGCTATTCCGTTCACCCTAGTGATGAATGGCGACCTATCTAAAGTTACCACGATTTGGAGCGTGGTAACTTTGGGCTTGGTTCAAATTTGGGTGCACCTCAAATACTTTTTGCACCTTAACTTTGTTACTGAAGAAGGCAGAGCCAATACGTTTTCATTCTTATTCAGTGCGCTTATTATTTTCATGGTGGTTGGGTTATCCGTTTGGATCATCTACGAATCAAACGCCATGATGATGTATTAGCAAATCTCTGTATATGCGTGGTCTAGCCTGACGATCATGTCAGGCTTTTCAATGTGATTAATTCATCGCGGTCAGTACGTTAAGCCCTCATGTTTCGCTCTTCTATTGGTGCAACCTATTTTGGGGGCAACATTGGGGCTTCTCAGTACACCTTGATACGTGTCTAAATGGGCGCGTTCTAAATTTGGATTTTACCCATGACCTCTACTTATAAACGCTACCTCTCAGTTACCAAGCCCGGCATTATTATGGGCAATGCTATTTCGGTAACGGGCGGTTTCTTGCTCGCGTCCCGTGGCGATATAGATTATTGGCTATTGCTCGCAACGCTCATCGGTTTATCGCTGGTGGTGGCTTCAGGTTGTGTCATTAATAACTGCATTGACCGAGATATCGACGGCAAAATGCAGCGCACGGCTAGCCGGGTTACGGTAACAGGCGAGTTACCATTACGTACTGCGATGTTGCACGGTGCTGTGCTGGGTATTGCAGGGTTTGGCTTGTTAGCGCTTTACACCAACCTTACTGCCGTATTTTTTGCCGCTTTTGGCTACGTCATTTATGTGGGTGTTTATAGCCTGTATATGAAGCGAAATTCGGTGTATGGCACCTTCGTTGGCAGTTTGTCGGGGGCCGTTCCGCCCGCAGTCGGTTATTGCGCCGCGAGCGGTCAGTTTGATATGGCTGCGGCTATTTTGCTGTGTATGTTCAGCATTTGGCAAATGCCCCATTCTTATGCCATCGCTATCTTTAGGTATAACGACTATAAGGCGGCTGGCATTCCCGTATTGCCTGTATCGCAAGGTATTGCGAAAGCAAAACGCCATATCGTCCTTCATATTGCGTTATTTGCTTTAGTAGTAATGCTGCTTCCACTTAGCGGCTATACGGGTATTGGCTTTTTGACAGTTGCTTTCGCAACAAGCCTTTGGTGGCTGTTGATGGCGCTGCGCGGATACAGACCCGACATCAACGTAGAAGGCTGGGCAAAACGTGTTTTTGGTTTTTCCATTGTGAATATAACGCTGTTATCCGTCGCTATGTCACTGGACTATCATACGTCAGTAACGAGTCTGTTTGCGCTCTCGTTCTAATTGACGTGTTTCGACTCACCCCACGAGGTTGGCTTGAAAGCTTTCAATGCAGTGTGCGTATAGCAACGCATTCACTTTGGGCAATCAGGCCTGACCGAGTGCTTTTTGCCCTCTGTACAAGCGAATAATGGTGAAACTATTAACTGCCAGTAGCGTAGCTTCAAGCAGGGTGCCGCCAATAGAGCCGACAATAATATTGTTGGTTAGCCAACATATAGCGCCGCACAAAAACGCTAAACGCATGCGTATTCCTGACAAACAAAATAAGGCATAAGTGCCTATGCACGTGCCCAAAATAGGGAATAAATCGTACCAAACTTCGGCCAAATACAGCCCGGCTGCTAGCGATATTAATATAAATAGATAGGCGACACTGCGGGAGCGAGTTTTAATTGAAATGCCTGTTCTTACCACTGAAAGCAAGGCACTTAAGCATGCGGTTACGGCACCAAGTAGCGCAAAATGCAGGGCGTGATTTAAATTCATCACCACCATCATTATTCGCAGGTGCTGATCATCACGCTGATAAAAGCACAAAATGCCAAGCGCAAAACTTAGCATTCCTATCGCTTGGGCCAAGTCAAATTCTGGTAACAAAAGGGAAGGCTCGTCAAAGATTGATAAAGGTTAACGATACGCAGTTTTTAAACAGCAGAGTAGCCTTTACATCGCTTTTTTAGCCCAACACATCACATTGACTAATGGCAGGCGGGTTGTTCACTAGGGTATACTTAGCGTGCACGATATTATTCTTAAACCGCGAGACAAATTAGGTCCTTTCCATGGCAACGGCATCTGCACTTCACATTTTGGTTAAAACAGAGAAAGAAGCGCTTTCTATTTTAGAGCAGCTTAAAAAGGGTAAGGATTTTGCGACATTAGCAAAGCGTTATTCTAAATGTCCGTCGGGCAAGCGTGGCGGCGATCTTGGTGAATTTCGTAGAGGCCAAATGGTAAAAGCCTTCGACGATGTGGTATTTAAAAAAGACGTGCTCAAAGTACACGGGCCGGTGAAGACCCGTTTCGGCTACCACCTTATTAAAACGCTCTATCGTAGTAATTAAAACCAGAGCCTTTTAAAACCAAAGCCGCTAAAGCCGAAGCAAGCCCGATCCATTCAACAAGCGTTTAAAGTATGTCCTAGCTAATTACCTTGTTAATTGCCCGGCTCCCACTTTTCACCGCATACTGAATTTTTGGTAAATATGACGTACGGGCTGTTGGTGTCGTGCAGTGAATTGCGTAGCGCTGCGCCGTGATCTACCGTAATAAAAGCTGTGTCAGAGGCCTTACCTTGTTCATCCAGCATAAAGTAGTCGCTGGAGTAGCTTGTTAGCATCATGCGATTGTCGTAACCCATATCGCTTAAGCGAACCCGGGTAATGGCTTTAAATATAGCGTCGGGGTTAGAAAGGCCTACGATTTTCTTAAAAAAGTAGCCTTTATCAGACTGCAGCTGGGAAAAACCATTTAACGTGTTTATCAGGGTTTTTAAATCTATTGCTTCGCGCTGCAGCATGAAGTCGTGCTGAATGGCATTGCCATCTTTTCTAAGGCTGTCTTTCGACGGTGCTTTACCAGCAGTATAGGCCTGCTCTGCTTCCATTGAAGAAAGGTGCGCTTGCCCTTCCTCTGTATAGTGAATCAGTGCGCTCGTATTCATGTTTACGTAGTAGTCGCTGATCCCCGCAGGTACCACTTCAAATAGCATAACATCTGGGGTTACGGCGCCTCGCTCTTCGGGCGTTTGAGGGCCTTTAGCCACGCACTTGTCAGAAATGAAATAGTAATATTGGCCAGCTTCAATGGCGAAAGCTGTATTAGATAGCACCGCGCAGGTGGCCAGAAATAGTAGCCTGGAAGTGAAATGGTTAATTGCCGTTACAGCACTGCCTATTTGCATATCAAAGACGCCTTATTGTTTGATGCATTTATCTATCATACCAATGCTTGCCGACTGGTATAAGGTGTCATTGTAAGGGGGAGTGGGTAAAAGCGCGAGTTAAGCTTTAGAACGCGCTTTACTCTTAGTTTGTAGCTCAATAAAGCTAAGTAAGAACTTATGAGCAAACCCACCGTTAACGGGGGCGAAGAACAATAGTGTCGCTAGAGTAGTCTGTAGATATCTGTAAATTGTCGGCAAGGGCGGCAATAAGCGCGTCTACAT
>NZ_JAFLMX010000036.1:0-29236 GCF_017849675.1 Alteromonas sp. AO-Serp | reverse complement strand
GTTGAGCGAGTTTTGGCGGCTCGTGAAGAAGGGATTGATTTAAAACAGCAAGCCGTTCTGTTTCGTTCAAGTTATCACAGCGATCGTCTAGAGCTTGAACTTACTCGACGCAATATTCCTTTCGTAAAACACGGTGGCCTTAAATTCCTAGAGGCTTCTCACGTAAAAGACATGCTTTGCATTTTACGTTGGGCAGACAACCCCAAACACAAAATATCTGCTTTTAGAGTGCTTAAGTTGTTACCTGGTATAGGTCCGAAGATAGCCGAGAAGGCGTTTAATGCTTTAGAGCAGCAAGATTTTGTAGTAAGTAACTTACGCAGCTTCGCACTTTCAGAGTCCGCGAAGCCTACATTTCTTTCTCTTGTTGATTTGCTAGATAAAGTGCACCACAACAATATTCCATGGACCGAGCAAACAAGCGCCATTGCAGAGTTTTATAAAGATTTGTTGGAAGCTAATTATGACGATCATTTCACACGTTTCGGCGATATTGAACAGCTGATAATGATTTCTGGGCAGTATTCATCGAGAGAACGATTTTTAACTGAACTCACACTAGATCCTCCACAAAGCACAGGGGATCTAGCAGGAAAACCTTTGCTTGATGATGATTTTCTTATCTTATCGACGGTGCATAGCGCTAAAGGCCAAGAATGGAAGCATGTATTTGTGCTAAATGTTGCTGACGGCAATTTTCCCAACGAGTACGCAGCGGGCGATAAACGCGCTCTCGAGGAAGAGCGACGCTTACTTTACGTTGCCATAACACGAGCGAAAGATGAGCTTAGCTTAGTTCAGCCTCTGAAATATTGGGTGCCAGAACAACAAAAGTTTGGTGACAAGCATGTATACGGTGCCAAGAGCCGTTTCTTTACCGATGCTGTTTGCGCTTGTATGGAACCGGTTGCATACCCTAAGCGCACTGCGTCGGCCAGTGAAAAGAAGATAGCCAAAGGCGCTATAGCCGATATAAAGAAAAATATTCTTGGAATGTGGAATAATACCAGTCCGCATAGATAATTCCCCTTTAGCCAGAGTTACAATGTTCGTAATCAAGGCGTGTTACCGCAGGTGAAGTGGTTCTACATCAAGGTGACACAACAAAGAGTACGGACATTTAAAGAAAAATGACGCGCCCCGTCATAACACTGAAATAAACTCCCTGTAGCGTGAAGTATTCAGTGAAAGAGTCTTCAACGGCTCAGCTTCAAAAACGCTAAATGCTCCAATACGAGTTTTCATGAAGAAATTGAAACGCTATCAATATGAAAGATATGCCATTCTCTGCCAACTCGCCTACCCTGATGCCGACGAGCAATACCAAAAAATCTTAGATCCTTTTTATGAACGCCAGCTAGTCGATAAGTACGGAAGAATGAGCGTAAGAATTTTGTGGGTCGAGAATAAAAAAGAGGTCATTATCGTTTTTCGCGGTTCATTGGGGGTAAGAGATTGGCTAGCGAATTTATTCTTCATCCCAAACAAACTCAATCAGTTAAACAGAAAATTCTGGGTCCACTGGGGGTTTGCGCGGCTATTGGCTCAACCTATGTATTCCAGCACTAAGACATCCAATGAAGCATTACCACTTAGAGAGCTACTTGTAAAAGTGCTTGAACCACTTAGGCAGCAAGGCAAGCGCTTTACATTCATTGGCCATTCGTCCGGCGGCGCAGTAGCGGTATTAATGGCTGATTACTTTGAGCGTTTATACGCAAAGTCAGTAAAAAGGGTAGTGACTTTCGGACAACCCGCAGTGGGTACGCGCTCTTGGTATAAGCACTACACGCTACACCATAGAACGTATCGCATTTGCTGCGATTTAGATGTAATAACCTTTATGCCGCCCTTCCCTTTTTACTTCTGGCACGTTGGCAAGATGCTGTGGCTGCACGATGATAAAATTTACGAAAACACGCCTACCCATAAACGCTTTTTGATGTCGCTTCATAGCTGGTTGTTACGCCCAATTACCTATCACTACATGCGAAAATATATCCGCAACAAGTCGCTTTTCGATGAGCATTAGAACGATCATTTTCGACCTACAGTGCGTAATTTAAAGGTACTTGATTATTCAATCCCGCACAGTACTGCGTAAGAGGTAGGCTTAAAGAAATGTCTTCACTGTCAATCAAACGAGCAAAAGCGGCACTCAAGAACGCGTTTATCGGCGACGCGTTGGCTATGCCGGTACATTGGTATTACAACCCAGCAGATATTTATAAGGCATTTCCGTTAGGGATAGAGCAATTTGAGGATGCGCCATCATTTCATCCGTCTTCAATAATGTCGCTACATTCCACGCAGCAAGGTGGGCGCGCGAATAAGGCATCTGCAAATCAAAAAGAGATAGTGGGCGACGTTATTCTCAAAGGTAAAAGGCAGTATTGGGGTAAGAACAACATTCATTACCATCATGATATGAAAGCGGGAGAAAATACACTCAATGCGCATTGCGCGCGTATCGTTTTATCATGCGCACTTAAAGGGTATGACGAAAACGAGTTTTTAACTCAATATATTAGTTTTATGCGCGCTGATGAACCCAAACACCCTGACACATACGCTGAGTCTTATCACAGAGGCTTTTTTGCGAACTTAGAACAAGGTACTCCAGCACACAAATGTGGGGCGGTTACACATGATACGGCTTCAATAGGCGCTTTTGTGTCGGTAACACCTCTGGCGGTAGTAGAAGCAAGCAAAAGCACAGCCCTTGAGGACATCAAACGTCTGTGTCGTAGTCACCTTTATTTAACTCACCCGGATGAGTCTTTAGCATCGTTGTGCGATTTCTATGTTGAGTTAATCTACAAATTAGTGCATCGCGAAGGTGAATCACCCAAGGCCATTTTAGAAGATATTGCCCGTAAATCTGCACACATGAATTTGGCTGCGATAGCGGCAAAAAGCAAAAGCGATATCGAGATTGTTGGTCGTATGTATTCGCCAGCGTGTTATATCTCAGACGCGTGGCCCGCTGTTTTGTACTTCGCTTACCGTTATGCTGATACGCCTAAGAAGGCGTTGATTGCGAACACCAACGTGGGGGGCGACAACGTGCACCGCGGTTTTGTATTGGGGGCAATAATGGGGCTAATTCAGGCGACAGAAATATCCCAATGGTTTAGTGAATTAGCTGACAAAAAGGACTTGGAAGCGCTAATTAACCTTCTTAATGAACGGTAACTAAGACGTAAAAGTCTGGTAGACCCAGTCGCAAAATGAGCAAATGGCATTCACTGTCCGGTAGCGTATTCGCGTAAAAGCGCCTTATAACGCTACCGTTTCCCCTGTCTTCGCCGCCTTAAATATAGCGTTCACAATGCGGATATCGGCCAGACCTTCATTGCCAGTCACCATAGGTTGTCGTCCATTTAATATGGCCAGTGCATCGTTATCCATTTGCAGCGTTTGCTGCATACCGTTTATAGGAGCCAGCGTTTTTCCATCAGACGTGGTGCCCGTTACCCCGCTGTAGCTCTGCATGGGTTTAAGTTGATACCAGCCCGTTTCACAATCAGCTTTAAAATGGTTAAACCCTTTCACTACACTGGTACCGCAATCGGCCACTAGTCCGTCGCCAAAATCCATCGTAAACAAGGTCGTTTCATCAACCTCAGTAAACGTCTCTGGAAAGCGCTGTGGTGGATGGCTTCCCGTTACCGCTAATGGCTCACGGCCCGTTAAAAAGCGCGCGCCGTTTATCGCGTAAACGCCCATATCATAGAGTGCACCGCCGCCCATGTGCTTTTTCATTCGCCAGTTGTCAGGCGCTCTTCCTTGTCCTGCATAACCAGCGAAGCTCGATACCGCGGTCAAGTTTCCATACGGCTTAGTTTCAAGATACTGATGAAAAGTGCGGGTATTGGGTTCGTGCTGCATGCGATAGCCTATCGACAACTGCACGCCATTTTTGTCACACGCATCTATGATAGCTTGGCATTCCTCGCTATCCATGGCCATTGGCTTTTCACACCACACATGCTTTCCGGTATTTGCGGCTTGTATCGCAAAATCCTTGTGTGTGCCAGTAGGCGTTACAACGTAAATAACATCAATATCGTCATTATTCGCAATATCTGCCATGGTGCTGTACGTGTACACATTACTGTCTTTAATGCCGTACTTTTGCTGCCATTGCGGGATCTTACTCTCGCTCCCCGTAATTATCCCCCGTAATTCGCAGTGTTTAGTGTCCTGTAAGGCAGGAGCGAGTAAATTTGTGCTGTAATTGCCCAACCCTAATAGCGCCACGCCTATTTTCTTTTTCGAAGGCTTTGCCATTAAATAAGGACTGTGCGCAACCAGCAAACCTGAACCTGCCAATTGAAGAAAGTGACGACGAGTAATGCGGGGCATTAGTACTCTCCATTAAGAAATTAATCCGTGCATGGTTTTAGTAGTACCTTTCTTACTCAGAAAGATCACAATACCGTTGCGATATTATCGAATGTGTTACCAGTAACACCATTGAAGGTTTATAGCTGACAACCAATACATCTTTAAAGCTCTATGGCACATCGTACCGTTTGGTAACGCGAAACGATTTACGACAAAATCAGAAGAAAAGCAGCCCACTTTTATCGACAGCATAATTTACTGTTTGCGCTTTGCCCGCCAAGCTTCAGCCACGATAGGTTCAAGGTCGCTCAAATCCAAAGGTTTAACAAGGTGATGGTCAAATCCAGCTTCTTTCGAACGCTGGATGTGCGATGGTTGTCCCCACCCCGTTTGCGCCACAAATACAGCGTCAGCTAACGCGCGATTTTGACGAAGTGCCGTACATAATTCGTAACCATTCATACCCGGCATGCCGATATCCAACAACACTAAATCGGGCGTGAAAGACGCGACAGCCTTTAATGCGGATGGCCCATCTTCCACTACTTGAACCTGACACCCTTTTGCCTCCAATATCCATCCCATGGTAATAGCGGCATCTTGATTATCATCGGCAATTAAAACGTTGAGCTTTTCAGCGGTAGCGTCTACTACGTCATGGGCCTTTTCCGGTTTACTGGCTAATTTGGGTACTTTACTTAAAACGGGTAAGGTAACGATAAACGTTGTGCCTTTATCAACGCCATCGCTTTGCACATTTACCGTTCCATCGTGCAATTCAGTGAGTTTCTTCACTAGAGTAAGGCCAATCCAACCCGCCTTGAGAACGTTCAAGGGCACCATCTACCTGAGTAAACATATCGAAAACCGATTTTAGTTTGTCTGCTGGAATGCCCTCTCCATTGTCTTTAACTGCAATGGTAACCTTACCATCGCAAGTACTGATGCAGACCTCGATATTGCCACCCGGCGGAGTGTACTTTGCAGCATTGTTGATAATATTCGAGAAAATCTGCGACAACCGGATAAGGTCTCCGTTTACCCAAACGGGCTCTGCTACTTTTTCCACCAGCAGCGTATGCTGTTTTTCATCAATCAGGGGCTGAATAGTCTCAATCGCCGTATCCAGAATCTCACACAAGTTCACAGGCTTTCGATGAATTCGAATTTTCCCTCGGGTAATTCGTGACACATCCATAAGGTCATCAACAAGCCGTATCATTTGCGTAACTTGTCGTTCGACTCGACCGAATGCCTCGCTCTTCTGATTCTGGCTGTAGTCGTCTGACTGCAGAATTTCCAATGCATTGCGAATTGGTGCAAGCGGATTACGTAATTCATGTGCCAACGTAGCAAGGAACTCATCTTTGCGGCGATCGGCCTCTTGAAGCGCGTCTATCGCATTTCGTTCTCTCGTGGTGTCTACACCTACTCCCGGAAAACGTTCCGGCTCACCAGAGCTGTTATAAATGACTCGTCCTCTGAATGAAGCCCAGCGGACAGTGCCGTCTTTTTGTAAGATACGGTATTCTTCATCAAATAGGGTGCGGTTATTAATACTTTCACAAATAGCAGCCTCACACGCTGCTAAATCGTCTGGGTGGATATATTGTTTGGGCACTTCAATGGCTACACCGTTTTCAGCCTCATCGCTACTGAGATTAAAGAGTTCTCCCAAACGCTCATCTGCCGTGAACAAGTTTTGCTTAATATCCCAATCCCAAATACCAAAGCTGTGTGATGCTTCCAGAGCTAAGCGTCTGCGAGACTCTGCTCGCTTAGCCATTTCTTCAGCGTGTTTACGCTCAGTAACATCTCGCGTCGAACCAGCAATGGCTTCAACGTTTCCGTCTTCACCAATAACAGGAACAAATATGTAGTCATATATACGGCGACCATGAGTACCGGTAAAAGGAACATCACTACGAATAGGTTGCTTTGTTTCAATTACCTGTCGAATCTCCTGCATGTGCATATCTGCATGCCAAGGTTCATACCCAAGCTCTAAACATGTTTTACCAATCGCTTCATCCCAACTCAGCCCCCACATTTGCAGTAACGCGTCGTTGGCATACGTAAAATGCCCCTCAAGGTCGAAGATATAAAGCAAATCGGGCGTATTCGACAGAGCCGTTTCGTAAAGCCTGCGCTGTTTATTAAAAGACTCAATGTTCTCTAGTAACGCCGACTCCGCAACCCGTCGAGCGCGATTTTCGTTGTTGCGCTCAATAATGATTGCAGCGGTTTTAGACAGTGCATTAATGACGTCAATGTCATCGGGTAATGGGGTAAATCGCTCGCGATGAAATAAACAGAAAGTGCCCAATACCGTGCGACTTTCTGCAGATAAAATGGGACGACACCAAAATGATTGAAGTCCTAATGCCTGAGTGGAGAGACTAAAATCACTCGAATCAGTTTGGGCGTTGATGTGAATATTCACCACATCACGAGTTTGACAACACTTTCCTAACGGCGTTAGATCATCGATTGTAATATTCTTGAAGTACCGCCTAGTTTCTTCTGGCATCGACGGTGCAGCCGCGCTAATGAGTGATAACCCATCTTCAGATACCAAGGATATTCCACTTACAGCTTGAAAATCTGTCACCTTCTCTACTGCATTGACTAAAACGGTCAACACATCTTCTAGTGTAGCGCCAGATAATGCGAGTCTCATGGCATCTCTTTGAGACTGAGAAATGATCTGTAGCCTGCGCTTCATAGAGAAGTCATGAAACGAAAACCCCACTACACCTGCCGCAACGGGGAAAATGGTGAGTTTGAACCAGGCGTGGTCAATACCAAACCGAATTTCCGTTGTTTTACCGGGTTCCTGTTTTACTGCCAGTTCGAACTGTTGAGTAATATTCGGTACTTGCGACTGAGGAAACAAACTAAACACCGAGCAGTCAAAGAGATCAGATTTGTCTACTCCACAGATGGAGCGGGCCTGATGGTTAGCGTAAATAACGTTGCCTTTAACATCGGCAAATATCACCGCATCAGTTATATTTTCTATAAGAGCTTGAAAGGGGATGTCGTCGGTAAAAGAAGATGAAGCCTTACTTATTGGCTCAGACATAATTTGCTCAAATAATGCAGAAAAAATTATACTAAAGTAGAAATCACTATTTAGCTAACGATTTACGTTAAGCAGTACAAAGCGACTTCTCTAGCGGTGCGGTAAGTGAACTTAAATGATTAAATTTTCGTAACACTTACGCTGTTACTAGTAAAAGTTCTAACAAGATCACTTTCTACCAAGGCTAAGACATGGATAACGCTGGCTCGAATCAAGATAAAGGGAACGGGAAGTATGCTGGGAAGTTCCCCAAAATAGCCCAACAAACCAGACTGCTAAATATTCTTGTGATTTTTGCTGTCATTTATACGTTGTACCTTGCCAAATCTTTACTTGTTCCTCTTTTCTTTTCCGCCTTTGTTGCTCTGCTTTTGAGCCCTCTTGTTGCATTCGCACGCAAGTTATTCATACCTCGTACCCTGTCAGCAGGAGCCCTGATTGTCTTGCTGGTCGCGCCGTTTACATTTTTAGGTATAGAGCTTGCTGAGCCGGCAGAACGCTGGATGCAATCTCTCCCCAAAATTGCTGCCGAGATATCCAAAGAAATTGAAGAGATAAGCAGCAACATCGACGCTTATGCAACGCCTCCAGCTAAACCCGTTGAAAAAGAACGTTCATTCTTTAGCTGGTTTGGTGACGATGAGAAGACACCTGAACTTTCTCCATCACAAGACAATACAAACTCTGTGACGGACAAAATTAAACAAAGCGGAATAGATATTGGGCTCACACTCTTCAGTAACGCGCCATTTTTACTGGCACAGGTGCTCGCCTGTATCGTTTTAATTTTCTTCTTGTTGGTTTTTGGCCCCAACCTATTCAATGTTTTTGTAAGAGACTTCCCCATTGTTACCAACAAGCGACGAACGCTGGTATTGGTAGATCAAATTCAACGGGAGCTGTCTTCGTATATCGTCACCATCAGCATCATAAACTCATGCTTAGGATTAGCTACAGCAGGCGTGTTTTACTATTTAGGAATAGACGATGCGTTACTTTGGGGAGCGCTGGTTGCGCTGATGAACTTTGTCCCCTACTTGGGTGGTGTGGCGAGCTGCGTGGTATTGCTGGTAGTTGGGCTTGTGCAGTTTGGGCTTACCAGCAGTGCGTTTCTGCCTGCGGGTCTGTTTTTAGTATTGAATATCATTGAATCACAACTCATCACGCCTGCGGTGCTAGGAAGAAGTATGCAGCTTAACCCGTTAATAATCATAATTTGGATAGCAATAACGGGTTGGCTATGGGGTGTGGTAGGCGTTTTACTCGCCGTGCCTATTCTAATGTGTTTTAAGATCATACTCGAGAATCTGGGCGTATTTGATCATTGGATAAGACTTCTCGAGTCAAAATAATTTCACTCTCTTCGCCCCATCAACCACGTTGCATGGATAGCAGCGTGGGCGGACTTTTACCTAAAATCTAGGCACAAAGCACGATAGCCCTCTTCAAATAAAAGACGAAATGCATATTTTAAAGGAACATATCCTGCCTTTTTAAAATGAAAATAGTTATCATATTCGTTGTCTTTTGATTTTTGGAGCTCCCATGAATTTGCTTAAAAGTGCCTTGGCCGTGATGATCGGCCTGTCGTGTGCAGGCGCGCCTGTATATGCACAAACAGAAAAAAATAATAATAATGATGACATTGAGCATATTACTGTTGATGCATCTCAGGTTGAATTACGAGATAGCTTTGCAGGAGGCCAAGTATCTCGCGGTGGTCGTGCGGGTATTTTAGGTAATCTCGACATGATGGACTCTCCATTCGCAAGCACCAACTTTACCGCAGACATCATAAGGGAACAGCAAGCAAGAAGTATCGCCGATGTATTGCAAAACGATCCGGTGGTTCGTGTGGCAAAAGGCTTCGGTAATTTTCAAGAACTTTACGTAATGCGCGGGTTTCCCGTTTATTCTGACGATATGACTTACAACGGATTGTACGGTGTTTTACCTCGCCAATATGTTGCTGCCGAGTTGTCAGAACGCGTTGAGGTTTTCCGTGGCGCCAGTGCATTTCTAAACGGCGCAGCACCGGGCGGGAGCGGCTTAGGTGGTTCGGTAAATATAGTGCCTAAGCGCGCGGGCGATGACCCATTAAACCGTGTAACGCTTGGATACGAGTCTCAAGGACATTGGTATGGCGCAGCAGATGTAAGCCGCAGATTTGGCGACGACAGTCAAAGTACCGGCGTAAGAGCAAACTTTGTACAACGAGGCGGCGAAACAAGTATCGATAACCAAGATCGTGAATTGAGCGTGGCCGCTATCGGCATTGATCACGATAGCGATAACTTCCGTCTTTCTTTGGATTTGGGCTACCAAGACCATCAGGTTGACTCACCACGCCCTGCAGTCACTCCTGGCAGTGCAATTCCAGAAGCGCCTGACAGCGACACCAATTTTGCCCAAGAGTGGACTTACACTAACGAGCGTCAATTTTTCGGTGCGGTTCGTGGAGAATACGATTTTACCGACAACATCACTGCATGGGCGGCGTATGGTTTCAGATCGGGTGAAGAAGATAATGTGTTTGCTAACCCTAGACAGGCAGAAGCAAATGGCGACTTTTCCGCTTACCGTTTTGATAACGTTCGAAATGATGAAATTCGCTCAGGTGAAGTGGGCCTAAATATCGAATTCAAAACCGCAAGCGTGGGACACACGATCATTACGTCTGCATCAACGTTTTCTCTAGAATCTGAAAATGCCTATGCGTTTTCTGATTTTAGCGGCTTTGCTGGAAATATTTATAATCCGGTAACAGCAACCATGCCCGATGCTGACTTCTTTATTGGTGGCGACCTTAGCAACCCACTAATCACAGAAAAAACAGACCTTTCAAGTTTTGCTCTTGCAGACATGATTTCGTTTAACGATGGAAAAGTTCTATTAACCCTTGGTGGCCGTGTACAAAACATTGAAACCCGCACCTTTGATTACAATACAGGTGATGAGTTGTCAGGCTACGACGAATCTCAATTCACGCCGGTTGTAGGCATTGTTTATAAATCGTCAGAACAGGTGTCTTATTACGCCAACTATATCGAGGGACTGCTTCCTGGTGAGGTAGCGCCTGCATCAAGCGGTGGTGAACCAATTGAAAACGCGGGTGAAGTTTTTGACCCATACAGCGCCGAGCAAATAGAAGTAGGTGTGAAATATGATGCTGGCCAATACGGTGGTTCATTGAGTGTTTTCAACACCTCAAAGCAAAGCTCAATTGTTGAAGACAATGTTTTCAGTACCGATGGTGAACAGCAAAACCAAGGGCTTGAGTTAAGCGTATTTGGCATGCCAACTTCAAATTTACGTGTTTTGGGCGGATTCACTTGGCTCGATGCGGAAATGACGAAAACTCAAGACGGTACACTAGATGGCAAAACGGCCATTGGTGTTCCTGATTTACAAGCTAACATTAATATTGAGTGGGATGTTGATGCCCTTCCAGGGCTTACTGTCGATGCGCGTGCGGCCTATACGTCGAAACAATATGCCAGTGCCGACAATAGCCTTGAAGTCGATGCATCTAATCGTTTCGATTTAGGCGTTCGTTACAGCTTCCTTGCAGGAATGACCGACATCACACTTCGCGCTCGTGTAGATAACGTCTTTGACAATAATTACTGGGCGTCGGTAGGAGGCTTCCCTGGCTCAAACTACCTTGTATTAAGTGAACCTCGGACATTCAGACTGTCTGCTTCATTCAATTTTTAACGGGTTAAGTTATGCTACTGTCAATCGCTGCCTTTTTAGGCAGCGCATTGGCGATAGGTTTGTTTTACCGCGCTTGGCAAAGCACACAGATCGCCTTTAAACGTATAGCTAAACTCTCGGCATTGTTGTTAATGCTGGCGAGTTTAAGCCTTTGGGTTACAGAGTACGGCCCTGAATTAGGTACCTGCTACGCAGTGGTCGCTTTCTCGTTACAAGCATGGAGTTGGATTTATCTCGCCCGACAACGAATAAGTAAAGATATAAAACGCGTCGATTTACCGTTCGCATCTGGATTGACAACCCCGTCTACCGCCATTGCTTTTAACGCTCTCGTAAAACTACTTGGCAGTGTGTTTTTAAGTGCTATTTGCGCCATGTTAGTTACCGTAGTGTGGACAACAGCGCTTAGCATGAGCAAAGTAAACCAGATTGCACTGGGAATTTACACCATGCCTCTATTATGGGGATGTGGCGCATACTGGCTTTGTGCAGACAGTAAACTATGGCGCCCGGTTGGGGTGTTGAGTGTACTAAGCGCGTTAAGTTACTTCTACTTGTATAGTATATAAAATGAGTATTTCTATTTCTCCCAGCGCAAATAAAAGCGCCTTAAAAAGTCACGCTTGGTTAGGACTAGCCGTTAATGTGTTGATGTATTGGGTGTGCTTTTCAGGCACTTTATCTGTTTTCTCTCAAGAACTTCTGCGATGGGAACAACCCCATATTGCAGATAATCTAGATTACACCCCTGGCAGCATTCAAAATGCTTATGAACGCTTTCTCACAATGAAAGAGGGTCAAACACAGGGAAACATTGTCATTCGCTTGCCTACGCACGATTTGCCACGCGCACGCATTAGTGCAGACGGTGAGTATTGGAATATTTCTCCAACCGGTGAATTAAGTGAACCATCCACAACCCCTATTACTGATTTAATCGTTGATTTACACACCGCCCTGCATCTACCTGAAGACATCGGAATGATGGCTGTCAGTGTTTTGGGTGCTATTTTGAGTGCATTGATTATCTCTGGCATTGTTGCTCACAGACGTATATTTAAAGATGCCTTTCGCTTGCGAACAGGCAACAACGAGCAGCTTACACAAGGCGACTTACACAATAGAATGAGCGTGTGGGGCTTGCCTTTTCACTTGATGATTGCGCTAACCGGCGTTTATTTTGGTTTAGCGTCGTTTTTAACGTCCATTTATGCCGATACTTTATATGAAGGAAACAAGCTCGATCTGTTTGCCGACATTTATGGTTCATCAATTCAGCTTGAACATCAGCCAGCCATTGCGAATATAGAAAAAGCGCTGACCGACATAATGAAAATGGAGCCCAATACCCAGCCCATTTTTGTTACTTTGGAAAACGCGACCAAAGACAATCAGTATATTTTGCTCGGCTCTCAGCACTTGGATAAGCTCATTTATTCAGAACAATACCGCTTTGATGCCAGTGGACAATACATCGATAAAGTCGGTTATTCAGATGGTGATGCTGGCCAACAAGCGATATTTTCTGTATATCGCATACACTTCGGCCACTTTGGTCCAGAAGCAATGAAGATATTCTTCGGATTAATGGGGTTCGCGTTAACCATTATCTCTGTTACCGGCATAAATTTGTGGCTGGCAAAACGCGCTAAGCAAGATGCCTTAAACCAGCTTTGGCTCGGTTTTGTGTGGGGCACGCCTATCGCATTTATTTGGGCTGCATTGTTAGAGTTAACGCTGGCGCTGCCCACAAAACCTGTTTTCTGGGTAACATTGACAGCTATTCTTATCGCTTCACTAATGCAAAAAGTGCTTATGAAAACTCACTTGGTGCTGTTGAATTGTCTCGCCGCCTTGTTAGTTGTATTGGCCATTACTCACTTTGCTGTTCACTACCCTAGTTCGTTAGTCATGAACTCGCTCATTATAGACAGCGCGTTTATCGTTTTTGCCCTGTGCGTATGGCGCTACCTATATTCTAGGTTGAAGAAAGGCTGGAACATTTAGCTCAACCAGATGAAGGTTAAGTTTGAGTAAAAATTAGCATTTTTACATAGTCTAAGTCTGAGCATAATTGATATTAAAAAGCCTTCCGTGTGGAAGGCTTTTTGCTTTTGAAGTCTGTTGCGAAACACCGCTGGCACACTTAATCCATCATCATCATTTAATTCAAGTGGCTCCCTAACTGCCAATGATCCAGCTTTGACAAAGAAGTCTTGTTATCAATGCATCACTTGATTTGCAAACCATTAACTTTGATAGCGTCACAAACAATGCCAGAACTCTTAGATATCAATACAAATCTTGCCGAAGTGTTTGCCATTAACCTCATATTCAAACGCTTTAGCGAGTTCATCGAGTGAAAAACTTGTATCAATTACAGGCTTTATTCCGCTCGCCTCTAGGGCATTTACGAAGTCATTTTGATGCTCCCTGCTCCCAACAATAATCCCTTTAAGATTGATCTGCTTTGCCATCAGCGCTGCTGTTGGAACATCTCCTTTCACGCCGGTCAATACGCCAATAAGGACAATATTTCCATTCACACGACACGCATTGATTGACTGTGCTAAGGTAGCAGGCCCTCCCACTTCCACAACGTGGTCTACACCTTTCTCTCCGCTCCACGCGTTAACCGCACTCCCCCACTCGGGTTCTGCTTTATAGTTCACGATGAAATCAGCGCCAAGGGCTTTAGCCTTTTCAAGCTTTTCATCCGAGGAGGAAGTGATAGCAACGTATGCCCCCATCGCTTTGGCTATTTGAAGTGCGTATATTGAGACACCGCCAGTACCTAGCAACAGCACCTTGTCGCCAGCTTTAAGCTTACCCTCAACAACTAATGCTCTCCACGCTGTTAACCCTGCCGTTGTAATTGTGGCGGCCTCTGCATGGCTCCATCCTTGTGGAGCTTTAGTAAACCATGTGGCTGGTCGAACGACATATTCTGTTGCGTATCCGTCAAGGCCATCACCAGGCGTTCGACTGAAATCGCTACACCTAGGTTCACCGTTCAGCCAATCCGGAAAAAATGTCGACACAACATGATCGCCCTCCTCGAACTCATCAACGTCCTCACCAACTTGAGTAATGATGCCAGAGCAATCAGACAGGGGTACACGATTCTGCGCCGTAGGAATAGTGCCATTAGCAACACTAAGGTCATGGTAATTCAATGAACTCGCATGAACACGTACTTTAATTTCTTTACTTCCAACTGTTTGAGGCTCGTCAACGTCTGTCGTCTTTAATCTTTTAAGCCCTTCATCATGGGTTCCAATAACAACTTTTCTCATGTACGGATATCTCTTTAATTTTGATTAGTAATATACGTAAACGATTCAAATGAGATTACTGAAGGTTTTTATCTGAGATAAATAGTAAATGTAGCTCCTGACTTAAGGGAACATTTTGTACTCATTGTTAATTCCGTCTCTCCCTTTATCTTTAATTGTCTAGCACTGTTTCTAATTGAGCTGTGGTCGGAAGCCCCATTTGTAATTTCACAGCACCAGACTCATCCCTAAAATAAATGGCAGGCGTAGCGGAAAGGCTCAGTCGTCGCATAAGCCTGTGGTTGTCATCAAGCTCCTTTTTCACCTCTGGTGTCGGGTTATTCAAAGGCTTAAGCAGCGCTAATTGACCAGCTTCATGGTTGTGAAGAATCTCACTAGGGTTTTCTGCGCTAAGAATGGCTGCAGATTTTCCATAACTATCAGCCTTCAATATACCGACCAGGATATGCCGAATTTGAACATTACCGGCGTCAACCCACGGTCGGGCCTGCTGCCAAAACTTTTGACAATAAGGGCAGTTCGGATCGGTAAAGGCATAGACAACTCTACTAGCATTAGGGTTACCATCTAAAACCCAACTCGACTCACTCAACTGCTGCCATATTTTTTCGCTTTGCGCACCGTTTATGTAGTTATTTAATTCGTTAGCTCCAACATCTTGTCCGTTTGCGTCGAACATTTTTCCAGCCAACATATACTGACCATCTTCCGTGACATAAACCGTGATTGCATTACCTTTGAAGTCAATGACATAGCCTGTCATTTGGGATGGCGCATCAAAGCGACTTATCACCTCTCCGCCTTGCTTTTCAACGATGCTGAGAGGCTTTGGAAGCTCACTATCAGTGGCGAATGATGAGCTAGAGAAAGCTAACATCCAAGAGACTACTTTTAGCATTCTTATTCCTTGAGGTACTTAATTTACTTGAGAAGAGGACGGAGGTAATGCTGAAGGCTAGCCTCAGACAGCTCCCCCATGTGGCGGTCAACTAACTCGCCTTTTGCATTGAAAAATAACGTAGTTGGCAGGCCATATGCGCCAAAGCTTTTTGAGATATTGCCTGCAAAATCAAAGTAAGTATTTTCAAGGTCAACACCTTGGCTCATTAAGAAGCGTTCTGCTTTCGTGGGCGCTTCGCTTTGATTGATAAAAATAAATTTTACGTCTGACTGCGTTTGTTGTGCCCGCGCTAAAACGGGCATTTCGCGGCGACACGGAGGGCACCATGAAGCCCAAAAGTTGATGACGACAGGTTTACCGATATTTAGCTCTAGTGATTGATACTCGCCACTTGAAGTCTGAGCATTGATATTTAGCGGACTAGGAGAGGTATTATATAAGGTTTGAATTACAACTAGTGGAAACAACGCAGCCGCGGTGATAGCCCCAGATTTAAGATAAAACGACATAAGCTGACGATGCTTTTTTGCTCTAACCAAAAGAACCGTTAGGCCCGCAAACCATCCAGAATAGCTATTGAAACCACCATCTCTAATATTGAGTACGGAAAGCCAGTCTTTTTGATAAATCTCCCACAAATCTATGACGAAGATTAAACGTGCCACAACTAGCCCTGCTGCGATAGACCAGAATATAGTGTCAGTAACTTCGTTCTTCTGCTTACTGGCTCTTGCCAAATAGCCGACAAGGCTCCAGAAAATAATTACACCCGCAATAATTAATGCGGTGCTGGTCATCATAGCGAAAGGGCCTAAATTGATCGTATTCACGTTAAATGCACTTAGTAAGTTTGAGCTGGTAAACTAATTACCAAAGATTAATTTAATATTAATGTTCACCCATTAGCTTCTACGCATCAAACCGCTTTGTGAAAAACTATGAATATTCTTCTCGTTGAAGACGACCTCGTTATTGCAGACGCAGTATGTGTTTACCTTCAAAGCAAACTCATGCAAGTCACCCACGCCGTCACGTTAAGTGAGGCTAAGCACTATGTATCAATCAACCAGTTTGACGTGTGCTTGTTAGATATCGCACTACCCGATGGAAGCGGACTGGAATTGTTATCGTTAGTCAGGAAGAAAAAGCTGCCAATGGCAATCATTCTTTTAACGGCAAGAGATGCCATTGAAGATAAGGTGACGGGGCTCAACAAAGGCGCAGATGACTACGTGACAAAGCCTTTTGACTTTGAAGAGTTAATTGCGAGAATTTACAGCGTAACGAGAAGACAAGATCAGCATTTACACGAGATATTGAAGTTTGAAGAGCTTACGTTTGATGCTAAAGCCAAACGCGTAGAAGTGCGCGGCGAACAGTTATCCTTATCTGCATGTGAACTGAAACTTCTGTATTTATTCTTATCAAACCCAGGCAGAATTTTAAGTGAAGCACAGCTTAAAGACTACTTATATGGCGTCAACGATGATGTGAATAGCAACGCCTTAAACGTGCATTTGTTTAATCTTAGAAAAAAAGTAGGTAAACATATCATTATCACGGAACGTGGTCTGGGCTACCGCCTCGCTCATCAGCAGGAATAAGAAACATGAGTCTTCGACTAAAGCTCATCGCAATTATTGCTCCTGTATTTTTTGTCTTGTGGCTAACAGCCAGTTATTTCTCTATTACCCAGCTGAAAAGCGAGATAAACCAAGCCATGGATAGCCGCCTTGCCTCCACAGCAAGAATGATGAATAACCTTATGCTGTCCGACCAAAATTCAGTGGGCAACTTGGGGCTTTCCCCAAACGGTACGTTCAACGATGCGGGCACCTTAAAAGGCCTTGCCTGTAAGATAAGCGCGTTAAATGGTGAAATTATTGCTAATAGCCACCCTCAAGAGCTAACACTACCTGATACGCTACCATCGGGACTTGATACCGTTATTGTTGAAAACATCGAGTGGCGGGTATTTTCTTTAAAAACAGAAAAGCACACCATTTCTATCGCTGAAAAGCTTTCTGAGCGACATGCAATATTTGTCCAGATGGTAATCGTCAGCGCCCTTCCAACACTCATTTCCCTCGTGGTTTCGCTGCTTGTGATCTGGTTTGCCTTAGGAAGAGAGTTGAGGCCGCTTCAGCGACTAAAAGACGCCATCACCAATCGCTCACCAAACGATTTAAATCCAATTCGGTTAAGGCATAACCTGCAAGAAATTACTCCCCTAATTGATAGCCAGAATCAGTTGTTCACCAAGCTTGAAAACGCTATTGAAAGGGAAAAAGCGTTTACCGATAACGCTGCTCATGAATTAAGAACACCTTTGACGGGCATTATTAGTCAACTACAGGTAGCAAAAGTCACGCAAGGAGAAACGCAACAGCGTGCCATTGAGAAGAGTTTATTTAGTGCACGTCGCTTGCAAAGCTTATTAGAAAACTTGCTGTTGCTGGCAAGAGTAGACAAAGCGCCAATTGAGCAGCATGTGCAACCGTGGGAACTGTCTAAAGAACTTAGCAACCTGCTGACAGAGTTAGGCTGTGAAAACAACGACATTCAGGTTCATACCAATGTTTCAAAACGACTATCACACATCCCCGTATTCGCATTCACTATTGTCATGAAAAATCTAATAGATAACGCCCGTCAACATGGTGTTAAAGGAATGCCGATTTCAATAGTCATTGAAGAAGACGACAACGAGTTTGTTATTCGCGTTTCCAATCATGCAACGCTTAATACTGAAACGCTAGCGTACATGACAAGACGATTTTGGCGTGAAAGTCATTCACAAGGAAACGGGCTTGGATTAGCGATTGTGAACGCACTGGTAGAAGCGCTGAATGGAACATTTAACGTCAATTACGAAGGTGACCAGCTACACGTAATGATCACCTTCCCAACTTCGCCAAATACCGAGTAAGGCACACCGAATCTGTGATTGAGCGAAAGCTTCTTTTTAGCTCAACGAGCCCGTCTAGCCCAAACACGGTTCGGCTACATTTTGCTGCTGGGCATGTATTGTAAGCTAGTCGGCGCCAAGGATAGTCACTACCGCCGCGCCCCCCAGACCTATGTTATGCGCCAGAGCAAGCTTTGCATTTTCTACCTGTCTCTGCCCTGCTCTGTTAGTTAAATGCCACGATAGTTCAACACACTGCGCTATACCCGTCGCCCCGATGGGATGGCCTTTTGACATCAAACCACCTGACGGTCCAACAACGTATTTACCACCATAGGTATTGTCTCGGTCAATGACGAGCTTTTCAGCTTCACCTTCAAGGCACAACCCAAGTGCTTCATAAGTGATAATCTCATTCGTTGTGAAGCAATCGTGCAGCTCTATTACATCTATATCGTTTGGAGAGACCGCTGCAGCCTCGTATGCCTTGTGAGATGCTATTTTTGTCATCTCACTCCCCACCGCTGAAATGGGGTCACGCCAAGAATCAATAGTGTCCGTAGCCATTCCTTGTCCAAGAATAGACACCGCATTTGTTATGCCGTGTTTCTTGGTAAATGTTTCACTACACAACACAACTGCTGCAGCGCCACAGGTAGGTGGACAAGCCATTGTTCGCGTTAAATAGCTATCGAAAATCACCTTGTCTGTTAGCACTTCTTGCACGCTAAGTGGAGAAGTAAACAAAGAAAAAGGGTTGTTGATAGCGTGCTGTCGAGACTTAACCGAAACTTCAGCAAAAAGGTTTGGGCTTACACCGAATTTTTCCATGTAGTGCTTGCCAGCTGAACCGAACGCTCTCAACGCGATAGGAGCTGGAGGCACATCAAACTCATCATAAACAGGCGTGAAACGGTCAAACGGACTTTCTCTGTCCTGCCAATGACTGCCCAAAGCTCCCGGCTGCATCTCCTCAAAACCAAAAGCTACAGCGCAGTCGACCTCTCCGGAAAGAATTGCTTGTCGGGCAAGATAAATAGCACTGGCTCCACTTGCACAATTATTATTTACATTGACAACTGGCACGCCAAGCTGTGCCACGTCGTAAAAAGCGTGTTGGCCACAGGTGCTGTCACCATAGATATAAGATGCGAAAACTTGCTGAATATGCTTTTTATCAATATCTGCATCTTTAAGGGCTGATTCCACGGCATTCGAAGCCATAATGCGATAGGGTAACTGGCTACCTGGCTTAACAAACTTCGTCATGCCGGCACCTATAATTTTAACGTTGTTCATGTCTGTCTCTGTCAATATTTGTCTCGGGCGACACTGATAATAAGACTTGAACAATTTAAAGCGTATTATTTCGTTCAACCTGCTACCAGAGGCCTTTGCTCAACACGTTAAGTATTGAGCACACGCCCTAAAAGTGCTCGCGATTCTCGTAATAATCTTTGCCGTTTAGGTCTTCAAAAAGTACGGTAATGTCCGTATGTTTTCCTACGAACGGACGAAGCGCTTCATCGATAAGGTTAGCTACCGCAGTTTTGGAATCTTGCCCGCGATCAAACCACAACACTTCTATGAAAGGATAGCCTGATGAGGCTCCACCAGCCGCAACAAACTGACTCGCAATATGCTCTACCGTGAAGTGATCGTTGGGGGTATCAGTGAGCTTCGCAAACTGCTCAACAATATCCACTGCGACTTTCTCTAATACAGTTTGCTGAATACCTCTTGCGCGTATATGTGGCATTTTCTTGGTCCTTCTTAAAGCGCTCAAATTGTTGTTTATCATGTCTTTACTGACATCATATCACGCATTTTAAATCGCGAAACTAAGGGCTTGTTTCAGCACGCTTAAAGACTCCGTATAACATCGACAGATATATTATTTTGGGAATTACGGATAGTTAAACCGATATGGAATCGCGTACCACTACCTCGCGCCATAAGTGAGCGCAGTCTTCTATGAATTTTTTATGGATAGGATGAAGCTGATACTCATCTTGTGCTTCAACGCTTTCAAAAAACATAAGCTCAGAGACGTCAAAGGAATTATCGATAACATCCCGCTTGAGTGTATTCGCAGGCACGCCAATGTGGAGCGAGTGAACCTGTGGAATGGCGCGCAACGATTGTAAACCGTCAATAAGCTTTTGCTTATCTTCTGTCGACGCTGGGTCTTTTAGCCAGAAGTAAACCATGTGAAGGATAGGTGGTAACTCAGCGCTAGCACGGGGGTTTGCCTGTGCAGAAGCCGGCAATGCAGATAGTGAAGCTAGCGCTCCTGCGGTTGCTAAAAATTGTCTTCTTTTTGTATCTGTCATTGCCTTCATCCTTTTTTTATAACGGGTAAAAAAACTGAATTTCTACAATGACACTGGACGCGCATTGAAGCAATAAGAATCCGTTGATGAGTCATCTGTCACCTAACATTGCGCAGCGACATAAATTGCCATCTATTAACAAGGTTTTTGAACGCAATAATTCGCATCTTGGCAAGCAACTTGAAAGACATTTAAAAGAAACGAAATTTAAACACGTAAACAACGAGATTTTGACGCTATGCGCTTACCTACTAAACAGCTTATTAATAAGATCGAGCACTTATCTAACGGCCTAACGCCAGAACAACTGTCGAGTTTCCTAGATATTATTGATGCCATGACGGCATTAGTTGAAGAGGCGGGTGAGTTAAAAGGTGATTGCGACGCCAAAAGCAACAATGGTAATTCGGAGATATCTATACTCCACTAAGAAGTGTATTTATACGCCCCTACCTTTACGCAATAACATATACAAAAAGCCACTAATATTCGATTTTGATCATTTGCAGTTCGTTTATGTTCGTTTTATGATGATTTTCTCTTAATTGTACATTGGAAGCAGTTTAGATAAACGACTTACGACAAATGAGTTATTTAGCGTAATGATATAATCGCGCTCATTAGAAGCGGTATTCGCCTACATTTGCTAGCACGTAACTTTGTCCTCTTTTTTCTACTCATGCACTGTACGGGTTATAATAAAAAGGAAATCATATGTTACCTCTCTCGGAACCAACACTTGTCCGGCAGTGTATTGCTGAATTTGTAGGCACAGGCATTCTAGTATTCTTCGGCGTTGGCGCAGTGGCAGCATTGGTATTAACAGGTGCTTCCTTCGGCCAGTGGGAAATGAGTATTCTTTGGGGCGTGGGCGTGTCCATTGCCATCTATTGTACTGCTGGCGTTTCGGGTGCCCACATCAACCCCGCGGTGACCATAGCACTCGCAATGTTCCACGGTTTTGAAAAACACAAAGTCGCGCCCTACATAGCGTCCCAGTTTTTGGGAGCATTTTGTTCTGCAGCTCTTATCTACAGCCTATATTATCAACTTTTTGTTGACTATGAACTTGCGCACAACCTATCAAGAGAAAGCATAGGGGCACTCGCTACTGCGGGCATTTTCGCAACGTATCCTCACGAAGCACTTTCATTCTGGGGTGCCTTCAGTGTTGAATTCGTTATCACAGCAGTTTTAATGTTCGCAATATTGGCGTTAGGGGACGAAAAAAACGGCGCTCCGCGAGGAGCTATGAATCCACTCCTCGTGGGTCTTCTAATCGCCGTTATCGGCGCTTCTTTAGGGCCATTGACCGGATTTGCTATGAATCCCGCAAGGGATTTTGGACCGCGACTCTTTACCTATTTCGCAGGATGGGAGTATTCACTTTCCGGTGCAAAGGATATCCCGTACTTCATTATTCCTATTTTTGCACCAATATTTGGCGCTTGCTTTGGTGCGTGGCTGTATCCAACATTAATAGGCCATTCTCTTTCTCAAGAAAGTCATGGCTGCACTATTCCTAACGATTGCGAAGCTCCCGTGATAAGAAATACGTCTGAAACACGTATTGAGAGGGGCTAGGTTTATGTTAACAGGGTGAAGGTATGGCAGAAGAAAAGGTAATGAGAACACCGTTGGAATAATAAACTCCGGGCATCCTTCTATTCACTAAAATTATCGGCAATGAAGAAGCTAACTGTTGATATAAAAGCGGCGATAACCTATTTTACGCCGCGGTTAAACTTACAAAGAAGCATAGCGTGTGTTTTATTTAATAGCAGTTACTGTCCTGTGGGCATTTTCCTTTTCGCTCATAGGCGAGTTTTTGGCTGGCTCAGTAGACAGTTATTTTGCTGTTTTGACACGCATTGCGCTCGCCACACTGGTCTTCCTTCCTTTCCTTAGGCCAGCATTATTGAACCTTAAACAAAAGGTGATTCTGGCCAGTTTAGGTGCTGTGCAATTAGGGCTGATGTACATCTTCTTCTATCACGCATTTTTGTTTTTAAGCGTGCCAGAAGTGTTGCTTTTCACCATTTTTACGCCGCTTTATGTCGCCATTTTGAACGACGCCCTGTTTAAGCGGTTTACCCCGTTTTATTTATTGTGCGCACTTATTGCCACCGCAGGTGCAGCCATAATTCGCTTTGAAGGCGTGACTGATAACTACTGGTTTGGTTTTGCCATTGTTCAGGGTGCTAATCTTTCCTTTGCACTAGGACAAGTGGGTTATAAAAAGCTGACCTCGACTTTTACAGCTCAAGTACCCTATCACAACGTATTCGCGTGGTTTTATTTAGGCGCACTGGCTGTTGCCTTACCTGCGTTCTTCCTATTTGGCAACCCAAGCCAACTACCGCAGAACACCGAGCAGTGGGGAGTGCTACTGTGGTTGGGTATTGTGGCGTCGGGGCTTGGATATTACTTTTGGAACCAAGGGGCACTAGCCGTTTCTGGTGGTACGTTAGCTATTATGAATAACGCACTTATTCCAGCGGGGCTTGTGGTTAATTTACTGCTCTGGCAAAAAGACACCGACTTTTCTCGCCTGCTTCTTGGCGGTACCATCATTGCTATTGCACTTTGGATGTCCCATCAACACGCTAAGAAGCAGAAACAGTTATAAGCCTCAAAAAGGCCAAAGCTACGCAGGACTATACTCACTCACCATGGTGTAGTCTTTGCGTGGCCCATTGACCTGCCACGTAGAGCGCCACACAGGCCACGCTGTGAAGTCATAGCGCACCACGTAATTATCGTCGCCACATAAGTGCTCAGCGTTTGGGTTGGTCGCACTGAAAGAATGAAAATAACGTTCATCGTCGAACAACACTTCAAATAAACCAGTTTGAGGCTGCTGCCAGAAATACCGACGCTCTGCGGGCATTACGCTTTCGTTAGGCGCAGTTACTTCGCCTTTTTCGTAATACGCCAAGCCGCTTTTTTCTTTTTGTACGCTGCCTTCCAGCCAGCTAAATTCAGCCTCGCCAGAAAAGGTAAATACATCACCATTTCGCTGGATGATTTTGCGCGTTAGCGTCCATCGTCCAGCAAAATCGTCCAAGGTATGAGGATAATTAACTGTCATTGCGCCGCCCTTACCAAAAATAGGTAACAGTGGCAGAATATTGGTCGCCGCGACCCGGCGTTCCTGGGATTTCTTCAAAGCGCTCATCCCACAAGTTATCAACTGCCAATACCAGACTTAACCCTTCAATCTGAGCAGGTGAATATGTGAAAGTGACATGTGAGAAAAACGCAGATTCGTCGCCGTTTCTAAGCGCATTGGTTTCTTGTTTCCGCCACTCGTTGTCAATGCGCACTTCAACCGTATCGGTTGCAAACCACACCAACCCAAGGGTGGCGCGATGCGGCGGATAGTTAAGCGCGTAAAAGCTCGCGTCTACCTCATCAATTCGATAGTCTTCAGACTTATCTAAATAGGTGTAGCTGGCCACCACATCTGCGCTCTCAAAGCGTTTAATGGCAA
This sequence comes from Alteromonas sp. AO-Serp, assembly GCF_017849675.1. Classification (NCBI taxonomy): domain Bacteria; kingdom Pseudomonadati; phylum Pseudomonadota; class Gammaproteobacteria; order Alteromonadales; family Alteromonadaceae; genus Alteromonas; species Alteromonas sp. AO-Serp. The sequence goes on along the minus strand of NZ_JAFLMX010000036.1, from coordinate 5,153 downwards.
TCACCTCAACACCTAAGGTTTCGATATCAACCGGGTTTGCACTGCGAGCTGACGTAGCGTCGAAGCTATACGTCCAATCTGTCAGCTCGTTATCCCAGCGATAGAATACGGCGGTATCAACTTTGAAAGAGGATTTATCAAATGATGCCCCAAACTCTAGGTTTTTGCTGACTTCTCGCTGTAACTGGTTGTTACTTCTAAACAGACCGCTTGTGGTACTGCCGCCTACAGCAGTGTAGCCAGCCACCTGCGTCGCCTCTGCATACGAAAGATAGAGTGTACGCGAGGCATTGCTCCCTGCTTGGGTAAGCCAGCTAATATCGCCCACAAAAGACAGTCGGTCATCGTCGCGATTTGTATCGTCAAACGCCCCACCTAAACGAACGGTAAGCGATTCATTGCTGTTCAACTGAGTTCGATACTCGGGCACTACGCTTATTTTGTAGTAGTCGCGAGAGGTGAAATTGTTCTCTAGCGTGGTTGAGGTGATGTCGTCTGCAGTAAGCTGTGCTGCGTAGTTAATACCAAATTCTTGCGAAACATTATGAGTACCGGAAAACGCCAATGACTTAACTTTGGTTTCGTGAAACGCCTGAAACGCTTCAGGATTTTCACGTGAGAATACGTAATGGTCGTCATTCTCTCTGTAGTAAGCAGAGACCTCAAAGGTATTTTTCATGCTCTCTTCGCCGTAGCGCTGTTTGTGATTTAGCATGACCAAACGGGTTTGAATGTCTTCTGTCTCGTTTACATTAAAAGGCGTGTACAAGTTAGGCCAGCCAAAAAACTTTTGCTGAAAGCCATAAAACACGTCGGTTTGTGAGTCATTACTTGCCAGCTGAATACGCCCTGACGCGCGTTCGAAATTATGATCGCCATTAGCAATAGTGCCATCACTTTCAGAGCGAGAATACTCTCCTTCAACGCCAACAGACCAACCGGGTAAATCACTAAGCGCGTGCTTTACTGCACCGTGTACACGCTGCAAATTGAAGTTGTTATTACCTATTCCCACTGACACACTGCCTGCTGTTTGGATGGGACGCCAGCCGTAAGACACCGTACCTACAGAGCTATTTACGCCGTAAAGCGCGTTATCGACGCCCGTGAAAATACTCGGCTTCGTCAACATTTCTGGCGCAATCGGAATTTCAGCGAAATAGTGCCCCGTTTGCGGGTCGATCAGCGTTGCGCTTCCTATGCGAAAACCCGTGTTTTCGAATATACCGCCGCGAATAGTCACGTCAGCCTGCGCTTCTGCCATGTTCCTTGATTGCAAATCGACTCGCGGATCGTATTCTAAGTTAGATATAGGTGAATTAAACGTCCCTACCGGCTTGTTGTTCGCCGTCGCCGCCCCTTCAATCGTAATTTTTTCTACGCCTTTTTCGTTGCTGTCCACGCCAGAGTTAGCGTTTGATGAATCAACACTTTCAGCGGCCATGGCGGCAAAAGGTAAAGTACAAAAGAGCAAAGATAGGGTTGTGTGACGCATTCAGTGTCCTAGTTAAAAATTTAGGTTCAGCCTGCAGGCAAGAGTAATAAAAACGCGAAGTGTATAGCATTAGTAGACCGAGGAAAACGCTGCGCAGGTGAGTTTAGACCAGTAAGTTTATTTTTACTCACAGCTCTGCACATTTCCATTTATCAATATAAACAGCCTGTATGTATCTGTAGCAGCCCGCAATAATCATCAATCTCACCTTATTGTTTGCTTACCTTCCTTGCTAAAAGAAACGAGATAACATAACGTTCATGACCTCTGCAAAACCTGCCAAAGACACGTAATACCTTGCTTATGCTTGATATTAAAAGAAGGGATCTCGCGCTTCATCGATGCACTAGATTTTGCGCCCACCATTGTTAGACAAAACAACTCTGGCGGCATGTTCGATAGCTTTGCGATCCGAAGTTTTTCTGGCGATGAAAATAACCCATCGGGTTATCTAATAAACGGTTTCAACGTGCGTGGCTATAGCGGTAATAGAAGCACGGTTAACGTTCAAACCACAAAGATCAACACGCTCTAGAGTGTGTGACTCACAAAGATCCAAGTACCAACCGAAACAAGCACAATGCCACCAAATGTCTCTGCTCGCTTACCTATCAATGTTCCCATAACACTGCCCAACATAATGCCAATAGTTACCATAGAAAAAGTGGCTATCCCAATTAACGTCGCAGCAATAGCAATGTTCACGTCAATTAGCGCGAGACTTGCACCCACTGCCATTGCGTCGATGCTTGTGCCTAACGCAGTAATACACAACAAAATAAAGGATTGTTTTTGAGACGTCGACTCTTCTTCGGCAGGTTTCAGGCTCTCGAGTACCATATGAATACCTAAACCAGAAAGAATTATTAGCGCAATCCAATGATCCCATGCTTCAACGTATGAAGACGCCGCGCGACCAATGAACCAGCCTATAAATGGGGTTGTTGCCTCTATGAGTCCGAACAAAAGGCCAATTTTGAGAGCAAAACTTAGACGAGGGCGATTGATTTTGACACCTTTGCCTATCGCTGCGGCAAACGCATCTGTTGACATAGCAAAGGCTAGCAAGATAAGAGCGAAGATACTCATAGTTTTAGAACTCCGGTCAGGCTAATTGAGTCCACGACAAATCCGCACGCCTGACCTTTAAGCGTGGACTTATCGATGGTCTCGCCAACCAAGAGGTGTTTGTACCATGGTAATGTGACCAATTATGTTGATACAAACTTTTCCATTCGAAACGGAAACAGGCTACTCCCCAACCGAGGGCCCTAAGGTACTATAGCCGCTATAAACTAATCAAGTTGATTGCGACAAACTGTCCAACTTGAGATATAAATGACGCCATGTTCACGCTCTTTCGATTGCACATATTCCAACAGTGCTCATACACTCAATTTTATTAAGTGTCGGCAACCAAGTATTTTTTCAGCGTTACGCTTTGCGCCTCTCTGCTACTCATGGACTCCCTGAATAAGCCGTTGTCTTAGCGAGTTAACGATTTCATTGTTCATCCCTTTCCTCTGCCCGTACAATAGAGACACTTCGTTGTTGCAGCGCCAGTATTTCCGGCTCGCACTGTGTAATTCGACAACTCATTGCTAAAAGAGACTTTTTTATGAGAATTCTACTTTCCATTGCCTTCGCTACCATTCTTGCAGGCTGCGCTACTCTCTCTCAACTGGCGGTTTACACTGTATCTAATGCCGAGTTAGAACAAGTGCTTGATAGCCAAGTGAGTAAGCTGCAAAAGCAAACGTCACTTGCTGGTATTCCTCTTTATTTAGACGTGGAAGATATGACAGCAACCATAGGCCCAGATGGCAGAGACGTGGTTCAGCTAGGCGCTATTGCCACGGCGCGTATTAGTGCATTTGGGTTGAACTACCCTGCAAAAGTAAGTCTAGCTTTGGAAGGCACGCCTTATTACGACAGTGAAGAAAAAGCGATTTTTGTGCGCTCATTGTCTCTACTTGATAGCACAATTGATGCTGGCGGCTTTAAGGGTAATTTAGCCCCTGTAAGTGGCGAATTCATGCAGCTCATCAACGGCTATCTAGCCACTAACCCCGTTTATCGCTTAGACCCTGCGAACAAAGCAGTAAGCATGCTTTCAACGGTACCTTTACAGCTAACTGTAGAGCAAGGGCAGCTTGCACTTCGACCTAAACAATAATCATTGAAAAAACGTATGAAGTGTCAAGATTGTTAATGGTTAAAGGTGCAAAAGTAACCTGAGCCTCGATGCTCGCAAACAGATTTTCCCATTCAGTGAAATAGGCAGGCATAGTGACAGAACATATCAAAACACTAGATGAATTCGCAAAGCACGTAGATTACTCTTTGCTGAATACCCTTACCCCAGACCCGCAGTCGACGTGCGATGGTGACGACCATGACCCGCGCCAAGTGTTTTCAGGTCACTATGTGCCAGTTACTCCGACCCCATTAACTGCACCGACGTACGTTGCTCATAGCGAAACGCTGTTTGCCGAATTAGGCTTAGACGATAGCTTGGCAACATCTAAAGATTTCACTCAGCTGTTCTCAGGGGACATGTCGGATGTACCTGCTCCAATGAAGCCCTTCGGCTGGGCAACCGGCTACGCACTTTCTATTTACGGTACGGAATACACACAGCAGTGCCCGTTTAGAACAGGTAACGGCTACGGTGATGGCCGCGCAATCTCTATTGTTGAAGCGGTATTAAACGGCAAGCGTTGGGAAATGCAGTTAAAAGGTGCTGGTCGCACGCCTTATTGTCGCGGCGCAGACGGGCGCGCCGTATTGCGCTCAAGCGTGCGCGAATTTTTAGTGCAAGAACACATGCATGCGCTTGGCATTCCGACCTCACGTTCGCTGAGCTTGTTTATGTCTGAATCAGACACGGTAGACAGGCCGTGGTATCGCGAAGGGTCTCATTCCTATGAACCTGAAGTGATGGTAGAAAATATAACGGCTATTTCTACCCGCGTGGCGCCTTCATTTCTGCGCGTAGGGCAAATAGAGCTTTTTGCAAGACGTGCTCGATGTAACGAACACAGCGAAGCGTTAAACGAACTAGAAGCCATTGTTAAGCACCTTATTGAACGAGAGTACTCAAGTGAAATTGACACAACCACGCCGTTTGAAGAGCAGGTGGTAATGCTGGCTGCACTATTTCGAGACCGGCTAACGCGTCTTGTTTCTGGTTGGGTTCGCGTAGGTTATTGCCAGGGCAATTTTAATAGCGATAACTGCGCCGCAGGAGGCTTTACGCTGGATTATGGGCCATTCGGCTTTTGTGAATTTTTTGAAGCAGACTACCAACCTTGGACAGGCGGAGGTCGTCACTTCTCGTTTTTAAACCAGCCCATTGCCGCGCAAAAGAACTTTGACATGTTTTGCCGTTCACTGATGCCGCTACTTGAAGGCAACATTGAACAGCTCTCTAAGCTTAACGAGATCAATGAAGGCTTTTCTGGCGTTATGGAGCGGGCTATGGAGCGCATGTGGGCAATGAAGCTTGGCATTGCCAGCTACGACCACGACTTGCTAATTAAGCTGCTGCAATTAATGCTGCGCACAGGCGTGGACACAATCTGTTTTTCCGAGAGCTATCGTCAATACCAGAAGATATGGCGAGCTTGACGAAAAGCTTTTACTACCCGCCTAAAGC
>NZ_JAFLMX010000266.1:0-2177 GCF_017849675.1 Alteromonas sp. AO-Serp | reverse complement strand
ACGTTGATTGCAACAATCGACCTTCTGAAAAAGAAAGGGTGTCGAAGAATAATGGGACTATTCCTTGTTGCTGCGCCTGAAGGCATTAAAGCCGTTGTTGAAGCACACCCTGATGTTGATATCTTTACCGCCGCAATCGATGATAGATTGAATGAGAAAGGCTATATCCTACCGGGATTAGGAGATGCTGGAGACAAAATCTTTGGCACGCGCTAAGAGCGAAAATCTCTAAAAATTAAGCCATTGATCAATTTGTTACACAACTCATCGAATTAGCGCTAAATTTCACGCGTTAAACGTTTAAGTTAATGATATAGTCAGAGGGTAGTCAGAGCGCACGCTTGCTACCCTTTTTTGTTTTTAAATCTGGGTAGTTAGTTTCGTGAAAAGAGCTAAAAATAATGAATAAAACAAAACTTACCCTAAAAGATGTTGCTGAACAGTTGGGCGTTTCAACGGCAACCATTTCAAATGCGTTTAACCGCCCGGACCAATTATCAAAAGCGAAGCGCGAAGAGATTTTAGCGCAGTGCAAAAAGATTGGTTACAGCGGCCCCAATAAAGCAGCACAGATCCTCAGAAAGGGCACATCAAATATTGTGGCTTTAGTATTAGCCGACAGCATTTCATATATGGTGAGTGACCCCGTCGCGAGTACTTTTATTAAAGGTGTTTCTTCTGCGCTTCAAGAAAATGGCAAGCATTTGTTACTGTACGCGGGCGACTCTGACAGCATTCTTGATGTTGTAGATTTTGTTGATGGTTTTATCTGTTACGGACAACCGCGCAACAGCAACTTGGTAGCGGAGTTGGCAGTGTCGCCAAAACCTGTGGTCACCGTTGACTTTGATATCGAAGACAAGCCATCTATTAATATTGATAACGAAGAGGCGGCCTATCGCGTTGCGTCTCATGCGTTAAATGAAGGTGACAATGTGGCAATCTTTGGGCTTCGCCTGATTGACTCGCCTTCTACATGTCGTATTTACGATAGTCCGTTGATTGACGTAGACAGCTCAATTGCTCACCGTCGACTTGATGGTTATTTAAGGGCCGCTGAAGAAAAGAACATCACGGTAAGCAATGAGCGCATTTGGCACCTTCCAGAAAGTGATAGACATTTTGCAAGACAGGCAGCCAAAGAAGTCCTGACCAGCTCTCCAAGACCTAATGTGGTTTTGTGTATGAGTGACATTATAGCCCTTGAGCTACTTCACTTAGCCTTGGATATGAATATTAAGGTACCGGAAGAGCTGAAAATTACAGGGTTTGATGGTATTGGGGAAGCCGAGCGTGCGCGCCCGCGTCTTACTACAGTTTGCCAATCCAGCAGTGGCAAAGGCGTAGAAGCAACAAAAGCATTGCTTAAACAAGTAACAACTAAGAGTACGCTGCCTTTTGAATTGCAAGTCGGCGAGACGGTATAGGCTGAGCCAAGAGGTTCAGCCCGCGTTAAATAAGGTAAATTGCTTATCAAAGTTTAACGAGCAGCGATTAAAAAATGTGGCAAGTTTCTTTTCTTCAAAAAGATCGCCGCTTACCGATGCCTTCTGCGGAAATGGCCTCAACAATGGAGTCGTTGTCCATTTTCACCGCTTGGGCGCGCATCAAAGAGCCTCGAATCCCCGAAACTTGAATAATTACTACTTGTTCGTCATCTGGTGTGTCTTATGCCACTACTAAACCGCTGTTAAGGGCGGCGGTCATTGAAATAGCGATTACCGCAGGTTTAAACGTACTGGTGTGCTTCATCAGTCATACCCTGCTGAGCGTGTTAAATAAAGGCTCCATTGCTTACATATTTTTAACAATAGTGGTTTTTACTCATACGTAAGTGTTTTCTTAATTGTTTAAGAAAGGTGTTTTTAAATACAGGTCATAAACGGCTATTCGTGGCTAGCAAGAATGCCTAGTGCTTTTTCTTGCTACCTCTAGATAGTGCCGAGAAAGTTTGGATAATGCCGGTTGAAATCTGGCAAAGAGCAGAAGGGCGAATGGCAAATTCTTTGAGAATGAGAAGCGGACAATAAATGCTATAGCCCGCAACAGAAATGAGGTTCAGTGACCGCTTATTTTAGTTAGGTTACTTGTCGGTGGGAGTTAGTCCCAAACCAGTTCTTTATAGTGCTTGCGACACATTGTTTCATAGGAGTCGTTGCCGCCAATTTGTACTTGTT
>NZ_JAFLMX010000256.1:0-3535 GCF_017849675.1 Alteromonas sp. AO-Serp | reverse complement strand
CCGTCTTTTTGATGCCACTCTCGACTTTGAGGGTTACCTCTCAAATTCAGGTAATCTACGCTATCAATAGCCAGCATGATCACGCAAAAGTGAGGTGGAACTACACCAAAATCCCCTTCAACCTGTAGTGCCGAACCATCGTTTCTTGGTGTGCCTGGCTCGCCCCATAAGAACTGCTTTTTGCCCGCATCTGACAATTTATTCCAGTGCTGAATAACTAAGTCAGCATCTTGATGTAACGTTATTATTGTTGCAGTACAAGAGAAGCGATATTGCTCCCTGGTTTTAGAAAAATACCAACAAACCTGCGAGTGAGGATTCTGGCCAAGCTGGTCATATTTATCTGAGCGGGTGTCAGAAATAACCACCAGTTGGTTGTCGTCGGTGATCCCTCTAAAAACCACGGTACGGCAGTACGGTACACCACTACCGTCCACAGTAGCTAACTGAAAGTAACGACTTTCTGGCATACTGCGGGTTTGGTGAAGACTCTTTGTCAACCCTTGTCGCCACTGGGGCATAACCACCTCCGAGAGTAAAATCGCCTGGTTTACCGCTACGCGGCTTTCTTCTTCGCAGCTAAAGAAAACAGCGTGTAAAAGTTTTGCGTGGTAATTTCCGCTAGTTCTTTTACCGTCACGCCTTTAAGCTCAGCAATAAATTCTGCCACTTCTACCACGTAACCTGGCTGGTTTTGTTTACCTCGATGAGGAACTGGCGCAAGCCATGGTGAGTCAGTTTCAATAAGTAGTCGCTCTAAAGGGATCGCTTTTACCACTTCACGCAATTCATCTGCTGAATTAAAGGTTACGATGCCTGAAATAGAGATATAGAAGTCCATCTCTATTGCTGCCAGCGCCATGTCTAATGACTCAGTAAAGCAATGCAAAACACCTTTAGTGTGCGCAGCTTTGTGTTGGCGGAGTAAGTTAATGGTGTCTTCCCGTGCATCCCGCGTATGAATAATTAACGGCTTTTTAGTTTCGTTAGCTACTTTGATGTGGTCGACGAAAGACGTTAGCTGGACTTCTTTACTTTCCGGACTATAAAAATAGTCCAGCCCAGTTTCGCCAATGGCTACCACTTCTTCACGCTGCGCCTTCTCTAACAGTTCTTCATAGCTACACGCTTCATCTTGATGTAGTGGGTGCACACCACAAGATACTGATACATCTTCAAACTGACTTACAGCTGCTAACATGCTGTCGTAATCACCAACAGATACGCACACACAAAGGAAGTGTTCAACACCTCGGGTTCTTGCGAAATTTAAGGTTTCAGCCAGCTCTTCTGGCCCTTGCTTAAGTCGGTCTAAGTGACAATGAGAATCTACGAACAAACTACACCTGTTTTAAAAAATTGCTGTTAGACAAAAGGGCTTCGACAAGCCAGCGTTTGCCTATTAACGTTGAAATTGCTTTAGTAACCCAAAAAGTACCATTGATTTGTTAACACCTGCGTGCTGCAGCGTTCTTACCGCATCAACACACGCTTCATAGCGTTTAAAATCAACAGCCTGTTGACGTTTTATGTATTCGTCATGGGCCATCTGTTGACACCACAATGCGATTTGAGGCGCATTGTCCTGCCACTTATTCGCAAGCGTTTGTACTTGCAAATTTGCATCGCCTGCTAAGAGCGCTTGCATACCATCGCTAAAATTGCGATAGCTAATGTCTTCTTCACCACTGAGGGCCTCTTCTACGCGAAGAGGAGCATAGCCATAAGCTGCCAGTAACGCTTCGCTTGCATCTTCTACGCCCTTAGCGTTTAAGTAGTTCAAACTATCTGACACTGACGGGAGTGAGAGTATCTGCCGTTCACATCGACTTAATATGGTCGGCATAATTTTATTGATACTGTCAGTGATCAGCAGCAAGAAGGTATTATTTGTGGGTTCTTCTAAGGTTTTCAACAGTGCATTAGCTGCCGCTTCCGTCATAGTATCGGCACGGGGAATCAACAACACTTTATTGCCCCCCATTTGCGCAGTACCTGATAGCTTACCAATGCCCTCGCGAATTTTATCCACACCTAACTGCTTTTCACTTTCTAAAACATGAAAGTCTGGGTGGTTTCCAGCTTGCCTCAAATGGCAACTTTGACACTGTTCACATGGCCCATTTATGCTTGGCTGCTTACACAATAGCGCATTGCTTAACCCAAACGCGAGTTGGTATTTTCCAATTCCCTTTGGCCCTGTCAGCAATAAACCATGGTGTAGTTTCTTTGCCATATATCGCGACAGTAACGTCGAGAACGTTGTAGCAAACCAAGGCATTACTTGCATTAACCTTTCCCCTGCTGGCTTTCGCTACTTGTGTTCGTCACATAGTCATTGATAATCGCAATCACGTCTTGATGAACCTTTTCCATAGGCTGCATTGCACTGACAACGACGATAGATTCATCTTGCTTAGCAAGAGACAAGTATTTAGCACGAGTTCGTTCGAAAAAGGCGAGCCCCGCTTGCTCAATGCGGTCAAGCTCCCCTCGCCCGCGGGCGCGCTCTAGTCCAACAGCAGGCTCGACATCCAGATATAGGGTTAAATCTGGCTTAAACCCTTTAAGGGCGATATCGCTGATGGCCGACATTGTTTTTCCACTGACGCCCCGACCACCGCCTTGATAGGCTTGAGATGACAGGTCGTGTCTGTCACCTACCACCCACGCGCCGGCATCAAGTGAAGGTAAGATTTTATTGGTAAGTAATTGCACACGCGCCGCATACATAAGAAGTAGTTCAGTCTCCTCACTCACGGTCTCATCCCAGTCGTGTTTTACACATTCTCGAATGGCTTCTGCCATCGGTGTGCCGCCTGGCTCACGAGTTTGCTCAACGCGCTTTCCTGCACCTTTTAATGCTTGAACAATCAGCCCAATCACTGAGCTTTTTCCTGCCCCTTCAAGGCCTTCAACTACAATAAACTTTCCGCGCATTAGTTTTTAAACTCTGTTTTTATTTAGCTATAACGTATTAGTTGTCTGCATCAATACGGCTATCGTTTTAACTGGTATTTTCGCACAGCTGCATTGTGTTCAGCTAGTGTCGTAGAAAATTGATGGCTGCCATCGCCCTTCGCCACAAAATAGAGTGCATCCGTTGTCAGTGGGTGCAACGCAGCGTGAATGGCGGCCTTGCCTGCCATCGCGATAGGCGTAGGTGGGAGCCCTTTAATAACATAGGTATTGTAAGGCGTTGCTGTTCGCAAGTGCTTACGGGTAATGTTTCCGTCAAACGTAGGACCGATACCATAAATCACGGTGGGATCAGTTTGAAGACGCATATTTCTGTTTAGCCTATTGACGAAAACGCCTGAAATCATGTCACGTTCCGCAGGCACAGCCGTTTCTTTTTCAATGATACTCGCTAAGATAAGAGCCTCGTAAGGTGTGGCTAACGGCAGTTCGGCATCCCGTAATTCCCATTCGCTAGAGACAAAGTCAATTAGCGCGCGGTGTGCTCTTTTCAATACCTCGCTTGCGGTTGTGCCTTTGGTAAAGAAATACGTATCAGCCAAATATACGCCCTCTG
>NZ_JAFLMX010000144.1:0-11825 GCF_017849675.1 Alteromonas sp. AO-Serp | reverse complement strand
AACCTGTGCGACTAGCAAAACACAGATCATCAAATAACCGTTTACCGAAAACCCTTTCTTTTCTTTCATATCACTCACCTTTGATATCATTTTGATATCTTTATAATACAAAATTTTACTACTCGCTAATTTTGATGTGTTACCAAATATGTCAAAGCAACATTTTATTTTTAACTATGGGGTAACATTTTTTGGTAACTCTATGAAATAGATGCCAGAATAATGGAGGGTCATCGTTTACTATGGACGTACGTTAATGCCTTCAAACTCAGATAAAAACGTCGCTTCTTCTTTCCAGCGCCGTACCTTGTTAAAAGGCGGTCTCGCCTTTGGTCTTACTGCGGGCATTACCCCTTTTTCAATCGGAAAAGAAAAACCGACGCTGCGCGTATTAGGCACCCATGTCACGCTTCAAGAAGCCATTCGTCAGCGCGCCATGGAAGACTTAGGCATTAATATTGAGTTCGAGCCGGGTGGCAGTGCAACCGTTCTTCAAAAGGCGTCGATGACCCCCTCGTCATTCGACCTTTATGAGCAGTGGTCTAATAGCATTAATGTATTGTGGCGCGCTCATGCTATTCAGCCCATAGAGAAGAAGCGCCTTCAGTATTGGGAAGAAATAAACGATTTAAGCAAAACCGGAAAACTTACCGAGAACGCGCGAATGGGCGCTGGCGACGCACCGCATAAAATTATTAATGTTCAGGACGACGGCACACTAGGCGCCAACCATACTGACACAATTAGTTTTTTACCTTATGTGCACAATGTTGACTCTTTTGGCTATGACACATCAAAGTTACCCAAAGAACTGCAAGGGCAAGAAGAAAGCTGGGGCTGGCTTTTAGACAGTCGCTATTCAGGAAAAGTGGGCATAGTCAACGACCCCACTATCGGACTTTTCGATTTAGCACTTGCCGCACAAGCTAAAGGATTCATTCAATTCCAAGATATCGGTGCCATGACCGAGTATGAACTTGATGATTTGTTTAGCTTACTTATAGAGTTGACTCAGTTAAACCATTTCAATGGATTCTGGACTTCGGTCCCTGAGTCTGTTGAGTTCATGAAAAGTGGACGGGTTGCAATCGAAAGCATGTTCTCGCCTGCGGTCTCTGCACTGAACGGTCAAGATATTCCGGTTACGTTTGCAGCACCGAAAGAAGGCTACCGCGGATGGCACGGTGTAATGTGCATGTCCTCTGCCACACAAGGTAGAATAAAGGACGTGGCTTATGAGTATATGAATTGGTGGCTGTCGGGGTGGCCTGGCGCATTTATTGCCAGACAAGGCTACTATATTTCCAACCCTAAACGTTCAGCTCAATATCTTTCAGACGCCGAATGGAATTACTGGTACAAAGGGCAAGTAGCATCAGAGCCGCTAAAAGGGCCCGACGGAAATATTAGTGTTAGACAAGGCGCCCAGCGCACTGGTGGGAGTTATGAAGAGCGTTTTAGTAATGTTGCCGTATGGAATACCGTTATGCCAACCTACGAATACAGTTTGCAGAAGTGGTACGAATTCATCACTGCATAATGTTGCGTTAAGTAAAAAACCATAACGTTAATGGAATAAGGCTTTTTTAGTTCACATGTTATCGTCAATTCGAATTCAGCTTATCACCGTGCTACTCGCTCTTATAGCGCTTATATTGGCACAGGGGTTTATTGCTAGAGAAAACCAAGAAGTCCTAAACAAAGGCGTGGCATCAGCGTCAAAGGCAGTAGTTGATGTTGCACTTGTTAAGGAACTTGAACGGGATGTAGTGGACTTACAGCGCAACGTGCTCATATTCAAAGAGAACGCGAGCAAATCAGCCATTACTCGCTTCAGTCGACTCATGGTGACTATTAACACCAAACTCGACAAGTTAGCCCTGGTAGACGAAGACAAGGAAATACAGGAAGACAACCATATCCTTTCAAGAATGAAGGAGCACCTTAACGCCTATCAGGAGAATTTTACCCAAGTTGTCGATGCGCGCTCTGAAAGAGATAACCTTATAGCAAGAGGCACCCTATCTGATATTACGTTACTGGAAAAGATACTGAGTGACGCTAAAACAAACGGAGATATCTCTACTGCCTCAGAAGAACAGGCAAAGACGCTTCTTATTCGGGCAGAAAATGCAATGCTGAAATATCTGATGAAACCCGACATGGGTTTTATTCGAGCATTCAACGAAGCCGCAGATTCACTACGAAAATTAACGCTAACGAAAAATACATCTCTTCAGGAAAGAGTAGAGCGATTGTCGGAAAAAATTAAAGCCGATTTCGTTAAGCTAACCCAGATAACCCAAGGTAATTTATTCTTGGTTAACGTGGTCATGGCGGGTTCTGCCAATGAATTTCTCTATTTAAGCGGTGAGCTGGCCAAAAAAGTAACCACAGACTCTGAAATTGCGACTCAACGCACCTACACACTGGCTGAAAGTACACAGCGTAACGGAGAATTATTTTCTCTTGTTGCCATTCTACTCGCCCTCTCAGCAGCGCTGTTTGCCATGTTTCGAATATTGGGCCCTATTCGTTCTATCACTCAAGTTTTCAATAAACTTGCCCAAGGCGTACAAATTTCCAATATTCCTGGCAGCAGTCGAAAAGATGAGATTGGCAAGCTAGCAAAAGCGGCGCTTGTTTTTAGTGATAAAAACCGAGAGACAGAAAAACTGCTAGATGAAGCAAGAACCATGAACTCTCAGCTTGAAAGCTTAAATAAAGCGATTACTGAGGCGAAAATAAAAGCGGAGCAAGCAACCGCGTCAAAGAGTATGTTTTTAGCCAATATGAGTCATGAAATCCGCACGCCGATGAATGGCATTATCGGGCTAATAGAACTGGCGCAACAGCAAGAGCTGTCCACTACTGTTAAAGGGTATCTCGACAAGGCAGCGTATTCTGGGCAAATATTACTGAGCGTAATTAACGATATTCTCGACTTCTCAAAAATTGAAGCGGGTAAATTGAAGATTGAGGAAGTGAGCTTTTCTTTGCATTCACTGTTCGACAACCTCATTGCAGTTATTGCACTACGCGCAAAAGAAAAGAACTTATCGGTGCACTTTACGGTAAATCCAAAGATACCTCCGCAAGTAATTGGCGACCCACTGCGTATTGCCCAAATAATTATGAATATAGGCAACAATGCTGTGAAGTTCACCGAGCAAGGGCGTATAGATATTGAATTTGACGGCAACTTGAACGAAAAAGGGAACGTGTTAAACCTTACCATGCGAATCACCGATTCAGGCATAGGTATGAGTGCAGCCCAGCTAGATAGAATATTTAAGCCTTTCACTCAAGCAGACGGTTCAACCAATAGAAAATACGGCGGTACCGGCCTTGGCCTTGCGATTGTAAGCCAGCTTACTGAACTTATGAACGGCCGCCTTGATGCCACTTCTACTATGGGAAAAGGCAGTACGTTTGAAGTTGAACTGCCGCTGAAAGCATTTAAAAACCAACCTGGCGTGCTTGAACAAACACCCCAGCTACCTGTTGATAGCCTTTATGTTACTGAAGCAGTATTGCTGCCTGCGGCTTATTGCAACCAGATACAGCTGCCAACTAAATCAACGCTATCAATAGAAGATGCCAAAAATACCGCCGCTTTACCTGAACATATCATTGTAGATATCCATGAGTTCAGTGAATTCAGACAGAATATTGCTTGGTTAAACGCCTTATTAGAAAAAGGGAAGTCTGTAGGCCTAGTGATGGAAAGTGCAGGCAGCGCGCTACAAGCTAAATATGACACGCTATGGAAAGGCCCTCTTATCATGCATCCATTCACACCTGCGCAATTTGAGCGTTTTGTTCATCAGGTGATATCTAAAGATGCAAGTTATGACGGACATCATTTCAGTGAAGAAGCGGAAGCGACGTCACTAGAAGGCCACGTTCTATTAGTGGAAGACAATAATATAAATCAACTCGTCACCGGAGAAATGCTTACCAACCTTGGGCTTACTTTCGATATTGCAGAAGATGGCAAGCAAGCCGTGCAAAAAGTAGAAAATGCCCCGCAGTACGACCTAATATTGATGGATGTACAAATGCCGGTGATGGACGGTTATGAGGCAACCAAACAACTCCGCGAAAAAGGCTTTACTGGCGTACCTATTATCGGCCTTTCGGCTAATGCAATGAAGGAAGATAAACAAAGCGCGATAGACGCGGGTATGAACGACTACCTCACCAAGCCAATAAAGCAAAAATCATTGATAGGCATGTTAAAACAGTACTTAGGCAAACAGCTCTAAACGCCAACGTAAAGATAGGTTCGTATACCAATTCGCATAAATAATTGCCCGCTCAGTAGGCGCTGGCAAGCTTCATAGCGAAGTGTGAGAATGCAGGAACGGCTTTCGAACAAACGCGCTATGTTTAGGGCCTGTTAAATCGCTAATAAAAAAGGGCTACCTTTCGGTAACCCTTCTAATTTGTATCGATAACCCCCGTTCTAGGGGCTGCACTTAAAGCGCTTTAATGGTCTCGAACTGCTCTTTAAGTTTGGCTAGGGCTTTTTCACCCTCTTCCAACTTAGCGCGTTCCTTTTCAATTACTGCTTCTGGCGCATTACTTACGAACTTCTCGTTACCCAACTTGCCACGAGTACGAGATACGTCTTTCTCGATTTTCTCCATGGCTTTAGTAATACGGGCAAGCTCTGCGTCTTTGTCGATAAGCCCTGCCATCGGGATAAGAATTTCCATCTCACCCACAAGCGCTGTCGCGCTGGCTGGCGCTTCTTCACCGTCTTTCAATATAGTCACGGTTTCAAGCTTGGAAAGCTTATCTAGGAATGCCTTAGCCGCATCAAGACGACGCGCGTCTTCGTCGCTTACGTTTTTAAGTAGCGCATTAAGCGGTTTGTTTGGCGAGATATCCATTTCACCACGGATATTACGAATACCCACGATAAACTTCTTCACCCACTCGATATCAGCAAGTACTTTGTCATCTTGTTTCGCTGCATCAACTTCAGGGAATGCCTGAACCATAATGCTTGCGCCCTCTTCCACTTTAAGTGCACTTAGTGGCACAACGCGCTGCCAAATAGTGTCGGTGATAAATGGCATAAGCGGGTGCAACAAGCGAAGCAAGCTTTCAAGCACGTTAATAAGCGTATGACGGGTACCACGCTTTTCAGCTTCGGTGCTGGCGTCATTGTTAAGCACTGGCTTAGTAAGCTCTAGATACCAGTCACAGAACTGGTTCCAAGTGAACTCGTAAACGGTTTGCGCAGCAATGTCGAAACGGTAGTCTTCAAGCGCTTTTTCGAACTCGACCAGCGTTTGTTGGAACTTCGCCCAAATCCAGCGATCGGCCATGCTAAGGACCATTTCACCACCGTCGCGACCTGTATCGTGCTCTTCTGTGTTCATCAATACGAAACGCGATGCATTCCAAATTTTGTTACAGAAGTTGCGGTAGCCTTCAACACGGGCCATATCAAAGTTGATATCGCGGCTGGTTGACGCCATAGCCGCAAAGGTAAAGCGCAATGCGTCTGTACCGTAGGCCTGAATACCATCAGGGAACTGTTTACGGGTACGCTTGGCAATCTTTTCAGCAAGCTGAGGCTGCATCATGCCCGCGGTGCGTTTAGTGACTAGCGACTCAATATCAATACCGTCAATCAAGTCGATTGGGTCGAGCACGTTGCCCTTCGACTTTGACATTTTATCGCCATTCTCATCGCGGATAAGACCAGTAATGTAGATGTCTTTAAACGGAATCTTGCCCGTGAACTTCTTGGTCATCATGATCATTCTGGCAACCCAGAAGAAGATGATGTCAAAGCCTGTAACTAGCACTGAAGACGGCACGAAGGTTTCTAGATCTGGCGTTTCTTCTGGCCAGCCCATGGTCGCGAACGGCCATAGTGCGCTTGAGAACCAGGTATCTAGTACATCATCGTCTTGTGAAAGGGTTACGTCACTGCCAAGGCCGTGTTTTTCACGTACTTCTTCCTCGGTACGGCCAACAAAAACGTTGCCGTTTTCATCGTACCACGCTGGAATGCGGTGTCCCCACCACAGCTGACGTGAAATACACCAGTCTTGAATGTTGTGCATCCACTGGTAGTAAGTCTTGTTCCAGTTCTCTGGCACAAAACGGATTTCGCCGCTTTCAACCGCTTCAATTGCAGGCTTAGCAAGAGACTCAACGGCTACATACCACTGGTCGGTTAGGTATGGTTCAATTACCGCACCCGTTCTGTCGCCGCGCGGCACTTTAAGCTTGTGCGGCTCAATCTTAACCAATGCGCCTTGTTCGTCTAAATCAGCAACAATTTGCTTACGGGCGTCGAAGCGATCTAAACCGCGATACGCTTCTGGCGCATCATCATTAATTTTCGCATCGTCGGTAAGAATGTTGATCATAGGCAAGTTATGACGCTTCCCCATATCGTAGTCGTTAAAATCGTGAGCAGGCGTAATTTTCACGCAGCCTGTACCGAATTCTTGATCGACATAGTCATCGGCGATAACCGGA
The DNA here is from genome assembly GCF_017849675.1 of Alteromonas sp. AO-Serp. Taxonomy (NCBI): domain Bacteria; kingdom Pseudomonadati; phylum Pseudomonadota; class Gammaproteobacteria; order Alteromonadales; family Alteromonadaceae; genus Alteromonas; species Alteromonas sp. AO-Serp. The sequence continues at coordinate 5,318 of NZ_JAFLMX010000144.1, read as the reverse complement.
ATTAAACGGCCAGTAATCGGTAGCTTAATCTCTTTGCCGATAAAGCCTTGGTAACGCTCGTCATCTGGGTGTACCGCAACCGCGGTATCACCTAGCATAGTTTCAGGACGCGTTGTCGCAACCACTAGCTCACCGCTACCATCTGCAAGTGGGTAGCGCATGTGCCACATGTGGCCGTCTTCTTCTTCGTTTAGTACTTCAAGATCAGATACTGCAGTGTGAAGCACTGGGTCCCAGTTAACCAAACGCTTACCGCGGTAAATAAGGCCTTCTTCGTGTAGCTTAACGAACACTTCAGTTACGGCTTTAGACAGGTCTTCGTCCATGGTGAACACTTCACGAGACCAGTCAGGAGACGTACCTAGACGGCGCATTTGACCGGTGATCGTTCCGCCGCTGTGCTCTTTCCATTCCCACACTTTCTTGATGAAGTCTTCGCGACCTAAATCGTGGCGCGTCTTGCCTTCAGCGTTAAGTTGGCGTTCTACCACCATTTGGGTAGCAATACCGGCGTGGTCAGTACCCACTTGCCATAGCGTATTGTCGCCCTTCATGCGGTGATAACGGGTTAAGGCGTCCATAATGGTTTGCTGGAAACCATGGCCCATATGAAGGCTACCGGTAACGTTTGGTGGCGGAAGCAAAATACAATAAGGGTCGCCGCTACCTGAAGCTTTAAATAAACCCGCCTCTTCCCATGACTTGTAGCATTGCTGCTCGATGGACTGCGGTTCGAAGGTTTTATCCATTACACACTCTCAAATTGAAGCTAAACGCGAATGACTTATGCAGATTTGAACTGCATGTTGCATCCAGCTTGCTGATAGTTTTTGTATCTTACCCGCGCGGCCTGTTTGGCGTTCTCGTCCACGGGTACAAAATCGATGATTTGACGATGCTGGTTGGGTGTAGGCACCATACCGGACCCCACATTAACCACCATTTGTCGTCTGGCTACCTGCTCTGGCCGCCAACAAATTTCCACCGGCGTTCCTGATTGCGGCCCTTCACCATAAAGGTTATGGGGAACAAAACGGTCAGCCGGCAGCTGCCACAACAATTCATCAACTTCTTCAGCCTGCGCCTGTGTATCGCACAGCACGCTAATCTTTTGCTTATTGGCAAACGCTGATGCAATAACTTCGCTGGCGCGGCCTGCCACACCATTGTCACTGCTGGTAAGTTGATAAAATATCACTTGTGGCATGAATGATTAGTCCTCTAACTTGATATCAGCGCGGTTCATTAAGAACTGAGACAGCATAGGCACTGGACGGCCTGTTGCGCCTTTGTTCTTACCACTGCGCCATGCCGTACCGGCAATATCAAGGTGAGCCCAGTTGTACTTCTTAGTGAAGCGCGACAAGAAACAACCCGCAGTAATTGACCCTGCTGGGCGACCACCAAGGTTCGTCATGTCGGCAAACGGGCTTTCAAGCTGCTCTTGGTAATCGTCCCATAGCGGTAGACGCCATGCGCGATCTGAGCTTTGCTCTGACGCATTAAGTAGTTCGTGAGCAAGCGGATTGTGCGTACTCATCACAGCTGTTGCATGGTGACCAAGTGCGATAATCGCTGCGCCAGTTAGCGTGGCTACGTCAATTACTAGCTCTGGGTCGAAGCGCTCTACATAGGTTAGCGCGTCGCATAATACTAAACGGCCTTCGGCATCAGTGTTTAGCACTTCAACGGTTTGACCCGACATAGTCGTTAGAATGTCACCCGGACGGTACGCTTTGCCATCTGGCATGTTTTCACAGCCTGCCAATACACCAATAACGTTAATTGGCAGATTCAGCGCCGCGATAGTGTGCATAGTACCCAGTACGCCTGCAGCACCACCCATGTCGTACTTCATTTCATCCATGGCTTCGCCTGGCTTAATTGAAATGCCGCCTGAATCGAACGTAAGGCCTTTACCTACAAGTACAATTGGGGCTTGATCAGCTGGGCCACCGCGGTGATGCATAATACTCATCATGCTTTCGTTGTCTGAACCACGACCTACAGCCAAATACGCTTGCATACCAAGCTCAGCCATTTGGGTTTCATCAACGACTTCAGCGGTTACGCTGTCGTACTGGCTGGCAAGCTCTTGCGCCTGCTGCCATAGGTACGCTGGGTTACAGATGTTTGGCGGCATGTTAGCCACATCTTTGGTCACTTTCGCACCACGAGCAACCGCTAAACCATGCTCAACTGCACGTTCACCAACGGTAAGTTCACGGCGTGTAGGTACATTAAATACAATTTTACGCAGTGGGCGACGTGGTTCGCCTTTCTTGGTTTTAAGCTGCATAAAGGTGTAAAGCGTGTCTTCAGTTGCTTCTACTGCCTGACGTACTTTCCAGTAGGTATCGCGACCTTTAACGTGAAGTTCGGTAAGGAAACATACCGCTTCCATCGAGCCTGTTTCATTCAATGTTTGAATGGTTTTGGCGATTATGTTTTTGTACTGGCGCTCGTCTAATTCGCGCTCTTTACCACAACCGACTAGAAGCACGCGCTCGCTTAGTACATTTGGCACGTTGTGTAGCAACAACATTTGGCCGGCTTTACCTTCAAGGTCGCCACGGCGTAACAAGTTGCTGATATAACCTTCACTGATTTCGTCTAGCTGTTCAGCCACTGCCGTTAGGCGGCGCGGCTCGAAGACACCCACAACAATACATGCGCTGCGTTGCTTTTCAGGACTGCCACTTTTTACACTAAACTCCACGATATCACCTCGCTTTTCGTCGTTTATGGTTTGCACGATGACTAAAATCACGTAACGTTTCGCGCTGCTTTATGTTTTAATACGCAGCATAACTTTTTAGTTCGCTGCAATTCACGCTTAAAGACCTATTGAATATAGGTTAAATTTGCGTCAAAACACCATGCAAACGGTTTATGATTGCAGGCAAAACTTGTAAAAACGGTAAGTTTAAACAAAATTGTGCTTTCTTTCACTAAAATTCCTAATTTTCCGGAAGGGCTGAGATGCTGATATTCCGCTATTTACTTAAGGAAACGCTGAAATCTCAGTTAGCGATTTTCTTTATCCTAATGGCAATTTTTGTCACCTTACGATTTGTGCGCGTTTTGGGCGACGCCTCAGACGGTGATATTCCCGCTGGGCTAGTGCTTGGCTTTCTAGGTTTATATGCCCCTATCCTCTCTTCATTAGTGCTGCCTATCAGCGCCTATTTGGGCATTATGCTGGCACATGGCAGGCTGTATGTAGACAGTGAAATGACCGTAATGCGGGCCTGCGGCATCAGTGAATGGTACGTTACGCGGGTAATGCTGTTCTTATCTGTACTTATCATGATAGTCACAGGCGCGATCACCCTTTATTTCGCGCCATTGGCTGCAGAGAACGAATATCAGCTGCGAGAAAAAGCCAGAAATGAGGCGGGAATATCGGCGCTAATGCCAGGTAGATTCCAGCAAACCGGCAACGAAAAAGCGGTTATTTTTGTGCACGATGTAGACAACAACGATAAGCTACAACGTGTGTTTTTATCGCAAAATCAAACAGACGATAGCGAAGGCGACGTGCGCGTTGTGTATGCGCAAACTGGTGAAGTGGCTAATAACCCTGACGGCACGCGAAACCTTGTACTGAAAGAAGGAGTACAGTACGAAGGAAAGCAATCTGAAAAGGCTTTCCGCAAAGTAGAATTTGACGAATACCAAATTCAGATTGCCGACAAACCCGCCGACGAAACTCGTCGTAAGGTAAGCGTACTGCCTACTAACGAACTGTGGGAAGACGACAGTATTGAAGCCAGAGCCGAGCTTCAGTGGCGTATTGCCATCCCGCTTTCCATTCCGTTTTTAGTACTAATTGCTGTGCCGCTAAGCGCAGTCGACCCGCGTCAGGGGCGCTTTGGTAAAATGTTCCCTGCCATCCTGCTTTACTTGGGATACTTCTTGCTGCTACTGGCAAGTAGACGAGTGTTAGAAGACGGCAAAATGCCACCTCAACTTGGCTTATGGTGGGTGCATACCATCATGCTGATCATTGGTGTTATGTTGATTGTGCGAGACAGAAAAACCGGCACAGAGCTGCGCGCTTGGATATTGGGGAAAAAGTAGATGTTTAAGATCCTCGATTTATATATCGCCCGTACGCTGTTAGGCACTATTACCGTTACGCTTAGTGTACTTATTGGCTTAAGCGCGCTTATTAAATTTGTAGAACAGCTGCGAAAAATTGGCGAAGGCGACTATGACATGCTGGTCGCTTTTATCTACGTATTGCTAAGCTTGCCTCGCGACTTAGAGCAGTTCTTCCCAATGGCAACATTGCTGGGCGGCCTTATTGGTATGGGCGTACTGGCTAGCAATAGCGAATTGGTAGTGATGCAGGCCGCAGGTATGAGCCGCTGGAACATCATAAACTCAGCCATGAAGTCGACCCTTGTAATGATCTTATTAGTGATGGCCGTTGGCGAGTGGGTAACCCCGTACAGTGAAACCAAGGCAAAACAGATAAGAACTGAAGCTATTTCAGGCGGTAGTTTATTTTCTTCCGATAAGCTGGTGTGGGCAAAGGATGGCGACCGATTTGTAAGCATAGGCCAGGTGTTAAGCCAAGACTCTCTCAAAGATGTGAGCATATTTAGCTTTAACCCTGACTTGTCGCTAGAGAGCATTACTCACGCTAAAAATGGAGCCTTCGACGGCGACGGTTGGTGGCTAAGCGACGTTGAAGTAACCAAGTTTACTGAAACGAATGTTACAGTAGATGAAAATAACCGCATGCGTTGGAATTCAACACTGACACCAGACAAACTAGGCATTGTTGCGGTTAAGCCAGAGGCTTTATCTATTACTGGGCTGCTGGATTACGTGAACTACCTAGAAAATAACGATCAAGACCCTTCTCGTTATCAACTCGCCTTGTGGCGCAAGGTATTCCAACCTATTTCGGTAGGCGTAATGCTGTTAATGGCATTGTCGTTCATCTTTGGCCCGCTGCGTAGCGTTACAATGGGCGCACGCGTGATTATGGGCGTACTGACAGGCTTCGGTTTCTTTATTCTTAATGAAGTATTTGGTCCAGTGAGTTTAGTCTATCAGCTGCCTCCGTTCTTAGGGGCTTTACTACCAAGCTTGCTGTTCGCGGCCATCGCAGGGGTAATGTTGAGGCGTTGATCAAGCTATCACATTCGTCTAATTCAACAGTCACAACTAATAAAAAGAGGCCTTGCAGCCTCTTTTTTTGTGATTTTTTAGCGTCTTACAAGGCATCTTTACCAGCTCTTGTGGTCGTTCGCTTCTTTGGTCAACTTCAGCACTTCGGTTTTTGCCAGTCGGTCTTGCAGTGA
>NZ_JAFLMX010000271.1:0-1874 GCF_017849675.1 Alteromonas sp. AO-Serp | reverse complement strand
GGTCAATCCAAGGTGTCACGGCTGCTCAAATCTGAAAGAAACGTCGATATACACGCTAGCGGCGTTCGAAATATTTGGCTAAGGGAAAACATGAATACTACTGCGTTACGATTGGCAAAGCTTGCCGAAGAGCAGCAACATTGATAGTGTGGTTACGTCAAAATCGCTTGGTACTTATACCGTCAGTATCCCTTGGTAATCACACTAATCCACTTAAGGGGATACAAATAATTTTCGAGATAACATAGGCTTTAGTGGGTTAAAGCCTATGTTATCCTAAAAGCAATGGCGTTACCTTCTCACAAATAACGCCAGCTTAAAGCTTAAGCTAACCGGCCAGCTTTTTAGCCAGATTGGCTGGACACAGGTGCGTATACCGCTTAAGGGAAGCGAGATCCTTGTGACCAGTGATTGCAGAAACTTCCATCATGGCAAATCCCTTTTCAAAAAAGCGACTGGTAGCTTCATGACGAAGATCGTGAAAACGTAGATCTTTAATTTTTGCCCTTTCAGTCACTCGCCTGAACGCCTGACCAACTGAGTCTCCCCTTATTTGGAAAATCTTACCAGAGAGGTGACGGGGCTGCGACTTAATGACTTCCATTGCGCGTGGAGATAATGGAACTGTTCTACTTTCGTTATTTTTGGTGTCCGCCAGAAAAACTGTCGAAGCTTTGAGGTCGACACATTCCCATTCTATTCCGATTATTTCACCACGGCGCATGCCTGTCTCGATGGCGAATTGAATAAGGTCGGAAATAGCTCCACCATATTCTTTTGCTGAATGAAGGAGAATTTGTTCCTCCCCTGGCTTTAACCTCCTGTCTCTGGCTTTGCCTTTGGCAGGCAAACTTACATTGTCTACCGGATTTCCTTTTGGCAGGTACATCTCCCACTCTGTCATGGCATGATTGATAAACCCTTTCAACATGTTAAGTTCTTTTCGTACGGTGTCGTTTTTGACTTTGCTTTTTTCCAGCCTGTAAGCCTTATACTCTCTGATGGAACTGACAGTCAGATCGATAAGTTTGTATGAGTTAAAAACTTTTCCAAGCCTTTTAGTCATGTATCCGAGACTTTTCGCAGATTTCTTCTCGGAGAGCTTTTCTTCCCAGTATTTATTAAGTCCATCAGCCACCGGAAGCGCTTCTGCTTCTGAAGTACTCATAAAAATGGACGAATCCATTTTTGCTTCAATATCACGAGCCCATTTAACTGCATCTGCTTTTTTAGCAAAAGTTTTGCTTTGTGTGGGAAAACCTTTTCTCCGGCACTTCGCCTGCCACTTCCCGTTATCACGTTTTGTTATCGTTGCCATAGATCCTCCTTGCGATAAGTAGAGCCAACGAGAAGCATTCTGTGTGGATTGCTGAAAATGGTCAGAGGGAAAAAAGCCTCATTTTTTGCCCTTGACAAATACAAAAAAAATAAGGTTGTTTTCGATGGCGGTTTTTTCATAAGAAACCTCGGAAATGAAAATGCAAAAAAGCACTCATGAGAGTGAGTGTCCCAATTTTGTCCCAAGGATGATTGGAGAGGATGGCCCACCCGAGAGGATTCGAACCTCTGACCTATGCCTCCGGAGGGCATCGCTCTATCCAGCTGAGCTACGGGTGGCCTGTATTTAAAGGCTTTTAGAGTTATTGACCACTAACACGACTTGTCATTCCAAACATGTAATTAGCTTAACAACAACAAATTTTTCAGCACCCTTTTTGTTCCGACCTCTCCTTCCGGAGGGCCGCGCTCTATCCAGCTGAGCTAAGGGCGGATCGTGCTACGGTTGTAATAACCGTGTACGTTCGCAAAGGAAAAATACGCAGTTAAATGTACGCTGCAAACGGGGCGTAATAATACTTACGCGGTGGGTTGGC
>NZ_JAFLMX010000233.1:0-3451 GCF_017849675.1 Alteromonas sp. AO-Serp | reverse complement strand
AGGTATCAATTGACAAACCTACACCCGCAGAGCTTCCTGCTGAAACCGTGATCGCTGATGAAAAGGAATTTATCAATAAGAAATCTCCACTCGACGAATTTGTTATCGATTTTGCGCGTCTTGATAAGAATGGGCATATTTCTCTAAACGGTGAGAGAAAGCAAATTAATGAAGAGTACCGCGAAATAAAGCGTAAGCTTTTAGCAAACGCCTTTGGCTCTTTAGCGAAAACCCTTCACAACCCAAACATTATTATGGTTACCAGTAGTCGCCCTTCTGAAGGGAAGACATTCACTGCAACCAACCTGGCAATGAGTATCGCATCAGAGCAGGATAAAACTGTACTTCTTGTGGACGCCGATGTACTTAAGCCTAACGTATTAAACACATTAGGATTAGAACGTCGTAAAGGGCTAATGGAATATTTGACCGGAGACGTTGACGATATTTCAGATGTGCTGTACCCAACTAACATCGATAAGCTGAAAATTATTCCTGCAGGAAAGTCGCACCATTTGTCTACCGAACTGCTAGCAAGCCAGAAAATGCATGACACTGTTAATGAATTTGCTAACAGATACCCAGATCGAATAGTTATTTTTGATACGCCTCCTCTCATTGGTATAAACGAGAGTGCTATTCTCGCTAATTTCGCTGGCCAAGCGGTTGTTGTCGTAGAAGAGGGCAAAGCGAAGATAGGCGATATTAAAATGTCTGTGGAGCGATTGAACCCAGAAATGGCCATAGGATTTGTAGTGAACAAGTCTGTACATAACGACACCGATGGAAGCGGATATTATGGGTATTATTACTCAGAGCGCAGCGAATAGGCGCAATACAATGCCTAAAAGAAGAATAATAAAGCCGACACTTGTTGCTGCAGCCGTCGCAACAAGTCTACCTGCTTTTGCAAAACTTGACGTGAATGCTGTTGCCACAGCCGAAACCATCTACCAAAGTGTCGATACTGAGGAAAATGGCAACCGTTCACTTACCACAGTAACTGTGGCGCCTAAAGTAAACGCAACTTATCAAACAAGAACATTTCAAGGGTTATGGTCTGGTACCTATACTCATCTTGAGCGCGATAACGACGATGCTAGCCAGCGCCAAGATTACGCAGAGTACAGCTATTCAGCGCAGTGGGTACCTTTTGAAAATCTACTGTCCTTTCAAGCGACTGGGGCTTTAAATTATCAAAATACCAATTCAGCAAACTTTTTAGTAAGCGACTTTATTGCAAACTCTGACAGTTTGGCGAAAACTCGCTCGAATCGAGTATCTTCTACGCTTACACTAGATCAAGGCGACTGGGTAAGAGGACAAGGCACAGCCTCTTACTCAGATACAGCATCGGAGCGCTCATTGACTAACAACAATGCTCTGGATAATGACAGTTATCAACTCTCAGGTACTTTACTCAACGGCGATGAAGCCAAGTATTTCATCTGGTCAGTTACGGGTACTTATCAGAATACTGAGCGAGGTCAAACAAACGATGGTGACTTTGAATCGAGAACTGGTGACGGTTATATAGATACTCGAATTTATGGCGACTGGGCCATTCGTTTAACTGCAAGGCACGAAGCTAACCAAATTTCAGACAGAGATGACACGAACAGTTTAGTAAGAGAGTTTAATTCTTATGGGGTGGGATTAACTTACCGTCAAGCTGAGAATCGCTATATATCATTAACGGCCAATAAGAGCGATTCCGATCTAGAAGAAGACGATGGTGAAACATTCGTAGGTGTTGATATGCAATGGGCACTGAGCACTCGTACACGGGTTGCTGCTACTTACGGGCGTCGTTTTTATGGTGAATCGGCATCAGCGAGTATTGGATACAACTCCAAATACTTACGCACCTCATTCAGCTATTCAGAAGACGTTACAAACACGTCTCGCTTGTTAGCTGATCCAGAGAACTTAGGCGTATTTGTTTGCCCAGCTTCATCGACATCCATTGCTGACTGTTTTCAGCCCAATAGCTTAAGTTATACACCCTCCGCGGGAGAGCAATTGGTGCAGCTTACTTCACAAAATCTAGAGTTTGATGACAACATCATTCTGCGAAAAAGTGCAAATTTTCAAGCAGGTTATGACTTTTCTAGAATTACCCTCGCTTTTTCTTGGCGATATGCCGAAGATGATTACTTAGACGAAGATAGACTAAGACGCACCTACTCTTTCGGTACAAACGTAGCCTATAAAATTGGTAGCTATACCAACATAACTAGCAGTATTAACTACGCCAATATCACAGGTCAGGGTGCAGAAGACGTATTCAGAGGCGAAAGCGACAACTGGAATGCATCCATTGGTTTAGAAAGAGAGTTCGGTCGCCGGTTAAAAGCAAGTATTGATGCTAGGTACCTCAAGCAAGAGGGAGATTTGAATACAGGCATATCTCAGTTTGGTAACAACTATACCGACAGACGCTTAAGCGCATCTATTACCTACACCTATGACTAATTCACTGAATTTTTCAATCTACCGGTTGTAGTTTGTAGGCAGTACTAGTCAACTAAACTCAATAAAAAAGCGCCCGATTTTACGTTAGTAAAAAGGCGCTTTTTTTGTTTATCAAATGATGGTGGCTACAAAGAAAGTATCACTCTTTCTTATCATCACTCTTTAGCCGTACGTAAGTCTTAAATTTCTTCTTCATGAGTTTGTCCACGTATTGCGTCATTTTCACTTTTTGTGAAATGGCGTCATCTAAAGCATCAACTAATTCAGCTAACATATCCAAGTAGTATTTGGTGTCGCGAATAACATTGCCTTTAGGTGTCATGATAGTTTGGCTTTCAGGGTGGTCAGCAAAGCCCATATGCTCCGTCACTTCCGCGCCCGTTTTATCAGGCTCGAACATCTCTGCTTTTACTTCTTCAATTACTTCGTTTACCGCGTCCGCGTCAAAGCTCTCTAGTTCTTCTAAAAAGCCATAGAGCATTACCCTATCCATTAGGGTATTAATTTTACGAGGGATACCGCGAGAGAACATGTGAATTCGTTCAAACGCCTCTTCACTGAATAACTGTGAGCCATTCCATCCAGCGTGATGCAATCGGTACTCAATGTATTCTTTGCACTCTTCCAATGAAAGCGGAGCGAGATGGCAAGACGCCACAATACGTTGCCTAAATTGCTCCATATTCGGTGCGCGCAGAATAGGCTGCAGTTCTTCTTGCCCCAGCAAAAAGCTTTGAATCAACGGTTTGCCGTTCAGCTGAAAGTTACTCAGCATTCTTAATTCTTCAATGGTCTCTAACGGAAGGTTTTGCGCTTCATCAACCAATAGTAAGGCGCGGCGACCCGCTTTGTTTAGATCGTATAAGAAAATTTCAAGCGCTTTTAAAATATCGGCTTTTGAGCGACCTTCCGTGGGGATATCAAATTTAGACGCGACCATTTTTACCAGTTCGTCTGGCGACAGCTTTGGCGTAAC
>NZ_JAFLMX010000169.1:0-28514 GCF_017849675.1 Alteromonas sp. AO-Serp | reverse complement strand
TTACTTTGCCGTTTTGTATTGCTACTCAGTTAGACGCGCTTAAACAAGAAGTGCTTAAACAGCTAAAAGGGAAGCTTGGCGATGAGCTGCTTACGTTTAAACAAAGCGTAGCAAGTGGAGAAACAGAAGTAGCTCCGGTCACCAATATTAAAAACATCATAGCAGTGGCTTCTGGCAAGGGCGGTGTAGGTAAGTCGACAACCAGTATTAATTTAGCGTTTGCGCTTATGCAAGAAGGCGCGAAAGTAGGAATTTTAGATGCCGATATTTATGGGCCATCAATTCCCATTATGTTAGGTAATCCCGATGCACATCCTGAAAGCGAAGATAATAAGCACATGCAGCCGCTAACTGCACATGGGCTGGTGGCGAACTCAATTGGCTATTTAGTGCCTCAGGAAGACGCGGCCGTATGGCGAGGGCCAATGGCAAGCAGGGCGTTAAAGCAGTTGCTAGATGAAACCCTATGGCCCGTGCTGGACTACTTAATTGTAGATATGCCACCGGGTACCGGCGATATCCAACTGACGATGGCGCAACAAGTACCGTTGACTGCTTCAGTGGTAGTTACAACGCCGCAGGACTTAGCACTAGCCGACGCCCAAAAAGGCATAAGCATGTTTGAAAAAGTGAACGTACCTGTATTAGGGCTTATTGAAAACATGAGTTATTACCAGTGCAGAGCCTGTGGTACCAAAGACTATGTGTTTTCAAAAGATGGGGGCGAGGCGCTTGCCGAACGCCACGGACTGCCACTTTTAGGTCAGCTACCGCTTGATATCCATATTCGCGAGCATGGCGATGCCGGCACGCCTTTGTTAATTACCTCGCCCGAAAGTGCATTGAGTGAAAGCTATCGCGAGGCAGCGCGCGCACTGTCTATGCAATTGGCCCTTACTGTTGCGCCACGCAAAGGGGCAGTTAAACACATTAAAGGCAACCCTATTGGCATTGTTGGTAAAGAGTAACTAGCTTGAAATGCCTAGGTAACAAATGTCGGGAATGCGCAACGGATAGGTAAATTCAGACAGGTGTAGTAAAGGTGAACTATAGCCAGGTTCGATTGCTTAAATTTAAAATTTGATAAAACTATACAAAAATTGCGCAAAAGCAGATAAAACAAGCCTTTGAGCAGTTGAATGCATGCGGTGACATACGCATAATAGCGGCCTAACGAAATGAGGAATACACCATGCGCTTGTGCGACCGCGATATCTACCAACATCTGCAAGATGGAAAAATTAAAATTGACCCTACACCCAGCTACGATCAAATAAGTGGTGTAACGGTAGATATCCGCCTAGGTAATAAATTTCGCGTGTTTGAAGATCACCAAGCGCCGTATATCGATTTAAGTGGGCCAAAAGCACAGGTTCAAGAAGCGCTTGACCACGTAATGAGCGATGAAATTGAACTAGAAGAGGGTAAAGCCTTCTTTCTACACCCCGGGGAACTGGCGCTTGCTATTACCCACGAGTCAGTAACCTTGCCTGACAACATCGTAGGTTGGTTAGACGGGCGTTCTTCGCTTGCGCGTTTGGGCTTAATGGTTCACGTGACCGCGCATCGAATAGATCCAGGCTGGTCGGGCAATATCGTTCTTGAGTTTTACAACAGTGGTAAGTTACCGCTGGCGCTTCGCCCTAAAATGAAAATAGGGGCACTTAGCTTTGAGGTGTTATCGGCGCCAGCTGAAAAACCTTACAACGCCAGAGTTGATGCTAAATACAAAGGCCAAGCAGGCGCAGTAGCCAGCCGAATCTCGTCTGACGACGAAAGTAAGTGAATCAACTTAAATACCACTTTTTTGGAAAAGCCTCGTGCGTTTCCCGCTAATTACTGATAGAAAATATAAGAGCAATAAAAAGGGCCAATAGCTAAGGCCCTAGCACTTATAATAAAGCGATTAGTAACGGGAAGCGCAATGCACACAAACCCTGAACCTTCTTCAGATACTCAACAACGACAGCCAACACGCAAGAACAGTATTATTCTTTTCGCGTTTATCGCCTCTGTTCTAAGCGGTATGTGCTTGTGGGCTGTAAATCAGCCCAGCGAAATTATATTTACCGCTGCGATTACCCTTTTTGTAGCAGTACTTTGGGTAACCGAAGCGCTTCCTATTCCCGCTACTTCGCTTTTACCCTTCGCGCTATTCCCGCTATTTGGTGTGTTGTCTCACAGCGAAGCTGCTTCTGCTCTCGGAAGCCACGTTATCATTCTACTAATGGCCGCTTTCATGCTTTCAAAGGGGTTGGAACGCGCCAATTTACACAAGCGTTTCGCCATTTACATGCTACGTATAACGGGCAGCGGCAGCCCGCTCAAGCTGGTGCTGGGCTTCATGTTAACAACAGCAGTACTCAGTATGTGGATTAGTAACACCGCCACGGTGTTAATGATGTTGCCAATGGCTATCGCTATTATCAATGCAGTAGACAACCCGCGATTTGGCGTGGCGCTAATACTTGGTATTGCTTATTCGGCAAGCTTGGGCGGGGTAGGCACACCGATTGGGACGCCACCTAATATTATCTTCATGAGCGTGTATGAAGAGACTCAAGGTATTGAATACAGCTTTATCGACTGGATGAAAACAGGCGTACCAATAGTAATACTAGGCGTACCTATTATGGCCTTATGGTTAGCGCGCGGTATTAAAGAAGTGGGAAACATCGATTTACCTGTACCTAGTGCATGGACAAAGGCCGAAAAGCGCGTACTTGCCATTTTCGGTACGGTAGCATTGGCATGGATATTCAGACCTTTTTGGACTGCATGGATAGGGGTAACTACTATCAGTGATAGCACTATAGCCGTTGCGGGTGTTGCCGCCATGTTTTTCACCAATAGCGGCAATGATAACGGTGAAGTAGACGCAAAAGGCAACCGCGACAAGCTGCTAGATTGGAAAACCGCGAATGATATTCCGTGGGGTATGCTATTACTTTTTGCTGGTGGAATTTGTATCGCGAAAGCGTTTATGTCTTCAGGCTTAAGCGTATTAATGGGCTCATGGTTAACAGGGCTTGCAACCTTACCCGTTTTACTACTTGTACTGGGCATTTGCTTGTTTGTAACCTTTCTTACTGAAATTACTTCAAACACAGCAACATCTACATTACTAATGCCAATATTGGCAGCAGCAGGTTTAGCGGTAGGTGTTGACCCTAAATTACTTATGATTCCGGCGGCTATAAGCGCAAGTTGTGCCTTTATGCTGCCAGTAGCTACAGCGCCTAACGCCATTGCATACTCAACGGAAAAGTTCGACATAAAAACTATGGCCAGAGAGGGTGTGGTGCTAAACGTGTTAGTTGCACTGGTAGTAACTGGGGTGTGTTACGTTACGCTGGCCTAGCTTGAACGCGCTTTTGTGAAGGAGACACTCCAATCTCTCTTTTAAAAGCCTTTGAAAAAGAAGCTTCCGTTTCGTAACCATATTGGTTTGCAATGGTAATTAACGGCTTGTTGCTTTGGATTATTTCTGTGCAGGCACAACGCAGGCGCCATTGCGTTAGGTATTTAATTGGAGTTACGCCTGCACAGGCTTTGAACTTTGCTGCGTAGTTAGATTTAGACATATTCGCAATACTCGCCAGCATTTCTACGTTCCAATGTTGTTCAGGCGCGTTATGCAGCGCTTGAAGGCTATTTGCTATGGCCGGATGCAGTAGAGCCCCTAAGGTTGATGAGTACTTGCTCATTAAATGCTTCACAATCAAAAGGAATACAACCTCAGCGATTTTGTTTAGCAGAACCGACGAAGTGAAGGTTGAGTCCGACACTTCTAACGACGCGCTGATAAGTAACTGCAGACTTTCATGTAGCACTCTACTTTCTTTTGATGCTTTTTTAATTATCCAAAATTCTGGCAGTTCTTTTGTTATTACTCTCATTAAAGGGTGCTGATACTCGAAGTAACCGCAAAGTAGCACCGGGCCTTCAGCTCCTAGTTTCTCGCTAACAGGAATAGAGCTTGCGCTAACATTTTTGTAAGTGTGAGTTTTTGTAGGGCTTAAAAGGTGTGGGCTATCAACAGGCAGTAAAACCATGTCGCCTTTTTCTAACAGAACTGGGCCGTCGTCGTTACGGTGTAAGTAGCATTGACCGTGAGTTACGGCGTGAAAATTAATAAAGCCGGTGCCAGAAGTGTCAATTTGCCAGTTACCGCAATATTGTCCGTTGTGAAATACATTGGTGGTTATTTGAAGTTGGTCAAAAAGGCTTTCTAAATTTTTCATGGTGTTTTGGACAAGTATTTAAGCGTTTGGAGCATGTTTGTATAAGACCGAAGTACGTACCATATTCTTCGAACTTATACAGAGATAGTGTGAAAACACTCGAAACACCAATGTGGAGAAGAAATAGCATGAGAGTATTCTTAAAAGGTAGTTTATTTGCAGTTTCACTAATTGCTAGTGGCGCGGTATTCGCTGGCGTTGATACAGAGACCGACGAAAACGGAATTATTTTAGCCGGGCACGACGCTGTAGCTTATTTTACTGAAGGTAAGCCAGTGCTGGGTAAAGCGACTATAACGGCTGTCCACAACGACGCTATTTACCGATTTTCATCGCAGAAAAATAGAGACATGTTTGTAAGCAACCCAGACAAATACGCACCAGCGTATGGCGGCTTTTGTGCCTACGGCGCAACGTTTGGTAAGAAATTCGAAATAAACGGCAAAGCGTTTGAAATTGTTGATGGCGTACTTTACGTGAATAAAGACGAAAGTGTATACAAAGCATGGGCCAAGAACATTCCTACTCATATAGATGAGGCGAATGAAGAATGGCCAGAAATCAAAGATGTAAGTGCAGACGACTTGTAATAAGCTTCGTTTTAGATGGGTTTTGATTACCAAATAATCGTTTAGGCGGTTATTTGGTTTTTTTACATTGCAAAGTCGTTGAAATTGAGTAGACTTGTCGGCTCTTTCGGTCGGTGTGTAGCGCAGCCTGGTAGCGCACTGTCATGGGGTGTCAGGGGTCGGAGGTTCAAATCCTCTCACACCGACCAACTTCTCTCTTTCAAAGTGACACCCAAAAGCCTTATCTGGCGTACTCTACAGCATTTCTTAAAATCAATCTTCAAGACTGCACACAAACTTCACTTTCATCTTAATGATAGTCAAATTTGTGAACGTTCACAATCTTGTTCACACTTGATAAATACGTTCAGAGTATCAAGTAATCGTGAAGTTGCCCGATTGCTGACTTCGGGAGTTCCTTCAAATTTCTTCAGGTAGCTTTCGGTTGACAGTGTTGTCCTCTTTGATTTTGTCTTGAGTGATTAATAGACTTTGATGATAGTCCTGAGCTTCAGCATCAGTCAGAAAATCTACATCAGGCTTTAACTCCTCAAGCTTGCCCTTCAGTTCAGCTAAATCTACTCTGAAAAATTCCTTACGGTTGTTTACTAAGTTGAGTCGATGTTCATTGAAATGACGATGCAGTTCAGCTTCAAGTGCAGGCGCATCCTCGGAGTAAATAAGAGCATGGACGTCAAATGTGAATGGTACACTGGCATCCCCAAGCTCACGTACACGGTCTAGGGGCTCCAGTCTTCTGGTCATCCCAATTTTGAATACCCCATCACCAAACGAACCGATGTTACTGATGATATAGACGTAACCAGATTTGGTTTGTTGTGCCATCGATAGAGCCCGTTCTGATTTTGCTCTGGCCTCGTTCAGTTGTGCCTCAAGTTCTTCAAGTTCAGACTTTAAGCGCTCCAGCTCGTCACCAGTAGCTTTATTGGCTTTAGCATTGGCCTTAGCAACAAGCTCTTCGTATTTATGCTGTTCTCTTGCCGCTGCCTCTTGTTCCTTTATTAGCTGTTGTTCTTCTCTGAGTTGGCGCTTCGCTTCTGCTCGTTCTTCCTTCTCTTGTCTGAGCTTCTCAGCATATTCATAAGTTAGCCTGAGCTCTTGCAACTTGAGTTGGAAATAGGGTTCTGTGATTTGGATGTTGTTAGACTTATTGAGCTTGTCTATTGCATCTCTCGCTTTAGATAAGCGCTCTTCCATTCTGCGGATATTATTCCATCTTACGTTTGATACTGCTGCGTCACATTCGTTATTGAAAGCTCTCAGCGTTAGTTTAAGTGCTCGGTTTGTCATCGTCTGACCTTCTCTGGCACTGTTATTAACTTTCCACTCAGTATGGCAAACGGCCGCTTGTTTGGCTTTCAGCATATCTTTCTGCTGCTCTCGCACAGCAGTAATTTCAGCTTTGAATCTATCTGACGTTCCAAAGTCGAAGTGAGGTTCATAGTACCCCAATGTAGACAACTCAATTTTTTCATCAAATACAGCCAGCTCTCTTTCAAGTTCATCAAATAGCTTTCGTTTAGTCGCATAAGACGCCCTAAGCGTCTGGATGTTTGATGTGATTGCTTCTGACTCGGCGTTAAGCTCCGTCACACGAGCTTCAATAGAGCTTATCGGTTGGTACTTCTCAAGCAGCTCTGTCGTTCTTTGCTTCGAGTCTTGAAGGTGAGATTTGACTTTGTTGAGCTCTGACTTTAGCTCGCGAGATTTTAATAGTGAAAACACTAGCAACGATATGACTGCGAAAATCAAAGCGTAGGTAATGATATGTCCATAATCACTTGGAAGAGCTTCAATCGAGCCCATAACTGTAATCCGTGTCTGCTAATCCTTCTGACAACATTATAACAAGTGCTCATTCAATACAAAATCAAGTCATTATTGGGAGTCCTTTCCCTTCGGTGTTATCAGGCTATAGATGCCTCCATCCCCGTATTTATTTCATACTGTTCGTGCATAGCTTGTCGTAACTGATGAGCTTTTGACTCAGGAACTATAAAGCTGTCATGAACAGGTATCACAGGAATAGCTTCTTGCGTTAATGAATCCATAACATCATTTGCAATCTTGCTATCGATATTTTGAAGTGTTTGCCAAGCATTGCGGTAAAGTAAGTCTGAAATAGCCTTATGTCTGGCTTCAAACATCCCTAGAAGGCTACCCGCCTTTTTAGCGTTGACTTTAAGATGGAAAGATACCGCTCTGACTGCTTGGTTTTTGCTGCTGGTACTGGTCGCAATCAAGGCTATCTTTTTAACTTTGTCTCTTGTTACTCCTTCGATGTCGTAGCAATCACTCGGAGCTTCTGCGCCTGATAAATGATACAGAAGGCGAGGGTGCATCGACTTGTAGTCAAGTTCAACACAAGGCTCTCCATTAATCGTAATGTTGCTTCTGACAACTTGAGGTAGGTTCTGCGCATCACAGTAAAACCTGCCACCAATGCACCATTGCCCTTTGAATATCCGTCTGCATGAGAGGTCAGACTGCGATAGTTGAATGGTTCTGTTGTCTTCAGATGTATATACCCAGTTGTAACTTGTGCGTACCTCATTATGTTCCATTATCGACTTTCTCATGCGAAGAGTGCTTGGTTCGTCGCTGTAGTTAACGTAATCATAAGGATTGTTGCGAAGAATGAGCGGGTCAATAGGAACAGAGATGTCAGTTACCTCAATTGCTTCCAGAAGGCGAGCTTGATTGATACAGGTCTCAGTCGGAAGAATAAGTGACGGAATGCCAGACGTGTAGTTCTCGCTTTTGAATCCTCGCTCAATCTTAATCAAGCCTAGCTGTTCTCCTTGCGCCAGCAAGGTGTTCATCGTGTCTCTGCTGTACGGCTCCCTACGAAATCTCTTCGGGATAGCTTTTAGGCGCTTACCTAGCGAGTATACGAAACCTGTATCGGTGCCTAAGTTCATCGCACAGGCAAGATTGACAGCTATACACTTAACCGCTTGGATGGTTGGCTTGGTAATACGTTGTCGCCCTTGTGTCAGCTGTTCGGTGAGCCAGTCGGTAAACTTTGAATCTACTCCCTTATGGGTTCTCAGTGGGAAGGTGAATATTGGGTTTGCATTTGGCGTATTGGACTTCCCCTTGAGGGCTTGTGTCCACTGGAAATTTTCTTGCGGTGTAACCATAAGTTGGTTCATAAGTGTTCTCCTTGTCTTATTCCCCCCTATAGTGCTGCTGGTGGTCTCCTCGTCTGTCGCTAAGTCGTTCTCTAATGTCCATTTACCAATAACCAACCAAGTTATCATTACTGGTTAGCTAGTGAGTAAATACAATTGAGTGCGTCTGAATCGAATCTTCAAGGTGGCACAGTTTAAGAAGGGAAGTAAATTGAATGAAATGTAGCAACTACGTGTTAGTCGACTACTGTCTGCTTTAATTTGATAAAAACAGGGTATGAGAAACGGATAGACAAACTATTTCAGTTTCTATATGGCTTCTCCCTTATGTCAGGGAGTCGTGTATCCCTTGATTTTATTGGCTTTAGTGAATATTAGGTAAATCTAAAAAATCTGAAGAGCTTTAAGGTTGTTAGCTCTATACAACTGATAAGCGAGAAGTGCGGATACAAAGCATCATTACAGATCGACAACGGCTTTCTACGAGCTTTTCTGGGTACAATTAATACGATTGCATTGGGTAAGTTAACTCGATCTGAGAAAGCTTTACAGAGCCTCAAACAGTTAAGCGTGAGACTCCGTTATGATAGTGCTGAAGATGTCTTGTAGAGGAGTGACAGACCACATGAACTATAAGTTTCAGTGAACGAATTAGCTGGGTTAATTACTCTGGTTTATGAACTCACTGATTATCTTATGCACCGCTCCCTTACTACAGCTTAATTCTTCAGCAATCTTAGCCATGCTCAAGCCTTCCTCTCGTAGCTGGTGGACTCTCTCACGGTCTACAGACTTCTTACGTCCAAACTTAACGCCTTTCTCTTGCGCCTTAGCGATGCCTTCCATCTGTCTTTCGTAACGTAGAGACAACTCGAACTCAGCTACAGCAGCAATCATATGGAACATGAGCTTACCGTGTGGCGTTGTCGTGTCGATGCCTTGGTCAATCACTATTAGTCCTACGCCTTTGTCATCGAGTAACTTCGAGATATTCGCTAGGTCAGCCACAGAGCGACCTAAACGGTCTAACTTGGTCACAACAATAGCTTCACCTTCACGCACGTAATCAAGCATCTTCTCTAGCTCTGGACGGTCTGCTGTCTTACCAGAGCGTTTCTCTTGGTAAATCTTAACGCAGCCTTTCGCTTCTAGTGCTTGTAGTTGAACGTCTAGCTTCTGGCCTGTGGTAGATACTCGTGCGTAACCGATAAGTTGACCTGTCATGATTAACTCCGTCTCGTTCAATAAGGTCTAAGGATTATGTGAGCGGCATATTAATGAACAGTATTTGAACGGTCAATAGCTTTGTTCATTATTTTTTACTTTGGTGGACGAATGTCGATATGGAAATTTGCATAGCGAGCACTAATAACCAACCTTCAAATTTGTCGTTCGGTTTACATCGCCACCACTCTGGAAATTTCTGGAGTGAGAACACAGAAAAGCCACCAGCAGAGCCTGTGCGCTGTCTTCGTGTTTGGTCAAGATGAACGTTGCGACTGGCTTGGAGATTGTCTTAGCGGTGTTCCTGTGGTGTGCAGAAGCACCCTATGGGGGGGAATTAAGGCTTCATCATTGTTGATTTGGCCTCTCAGATTTTTGTAGTGAAAACTTTCCTCCAGTTGAAATATATGTAAACCTGATAATAGTAAAAAAATCAATGGTATCTTGAATCTCAATTTATCTTTGTAGACTCTTCTTCGGAATAAAGATGAACAATAGGAAATTACTCAGAAAGTACGTAGGTCGATTCATCGCACGATTAAAGCCAAGCCTTCGACAAGGCTATGATATTCGCGCGATAATTTATCCAGCAAGAGCTAAAGGAGCTATCGTTGAGATGAGAATAGTCGAGGCTAGCAAGCCTACGATTAAGTTTACTCCAGACTTCGATACTGTTAATCGTGCTTTAAAGGGAATTGAACAACGTTTAATTGGAGGCAATATCGATAGCGTCTCTTTTTCAGGTACGAATGCATACCTTGAAGGTGACAGGATACTTTTAATAAAAGGCGACGACTCTCATGCGCACTGGAGTAACTCTGCTGTTGAGGTTGATTTAAAGAAGATTCTGAGTAACAAGGACGAACACTCGTGATACCAGTCGAAAAACACGGTGAGGTTATAGGGCAATTAGACAAACGACTATTTAACCTAGAAAACGACAATACATTTTCGGCATGGGAGAAATGGTTCGGCAAGCACCCGATGGTAGTTGTAGGTATTGTTATTACAGCGCTTTGTGCTGGCTTTTGGGGGTTCTATGCTTGGACTATAGACAGGCTAGATAGAACTCATAGAGAACAGGTTTCTTATCTGGAGAAAAAATACAAAGGAAATTTAGATTGGATGAAAGAGCAGCACAATGTTTCGCTAAATGCACTGCGAGAACGATGTAGCTTTGAAAAGGATAAATTGGAAGATAGGTTGAGAGTTTGTAAGTCTCCACAAAACCCAACCGTACCTAAAAAGAGTGTAGAAGCGAAAGTTGACTGATAAAAACAACTCCCAATGAACAATCAAGGCCTTCCACTCTACGCTCGTATAAAGCTTAAAGAGTGGAGTACGTGACGTTGTTAAGATACTTATAATGCGCCTCTCACCAATTTAGTAAGCCAACGACTTCAAGCAGTCAGCCTCGTGAATCCTCTCGACATACTGCCAAAGTTCGTCCTTGTTCTTGTACTTACTATACAAGTTATACGTCAAGGACAACTGCTTGTGACCTGCTAGTTTCGTAGCGATGTCTTCAGGACTACCAATTTGTTCTAGCGCTGTCGCAAAGTGACCTCTAAACGAGAGTAAGCATGTCTTGTAGACTTTGACGACCTTGCATTATCTTCGTGTTTGTTCAAATGAACGTTACGACTGGTTTGAAGATTGTATATCCGGTTTTCCGCAATGTGCAGAAACGCCCTAGGGGGAGTAGGGACTTCGTCACTGACGATTTGTCCTTTCAGAGTTTTGTAGTGAAAACTCTTTGCCGCACCCATTTAAATAACCGATGCAGTCCATTTTCTTTACGGCGAGGCTTGCCGTAGTCTTCAATTTTAAAAGTGCCACCGCCATAACCGATAAATTCGTCATGGGAATACTTGTAAGCATAAGGAGTTTTTATGCCTAGTTTCTTGCTTAATTCCTGTGGTGTGATGGGTTCACAAACCATATCGAATGGCTTCTTCTTTGATTTGGCTTTATTACGAATTGCATTAATAAACTTGAAGTCAATGGTTAGAAAGTAGGGAATATCATTCACTTCAGCTGTCCATAGATGAAAAGCATCTTGCAATTGTTCAGCAGTCAGGGCTTCAGCTATTTTTTTAAAGCGGTCTATATTTTTAATGGAATCTAGAGTCAATTTCGGTAAATAACTTTCAAACTCAGTTGACTGAAAAAGGTCTGGCGTCCACTTTAGGAGGCTTTCGAAAAAATCTACTTTATTTTCAGAACGAATTTGCTCCAGCAAATCTCCTTGGCGAAAGTGGCTTCTTGATATTGCGGGTTCTACAAACGTCACACTACTCTCGCTGAAAACGTTACCAATCTTTGAATCTACAGACCTGAACCAACTCTCAAAATTAAGCTCATCATAAGTAAAAAGCTTTATATGTTCATATTCAGAGAGCTGAGCAATAGTAGGAAACCAATCAATTTCATTTTGACGTCGAGCTTGTTTTTCCGGTAAAGGAGGTTTTCTTATATAACCCACGATAAACGAAGAGACTTCGGTTTGTTCTCTATCCTTATATGTAGTTAGCTTTGCTCCTTGAAGCATGTTCGCATCACTGAAAATACAGTTATCTACAAGTACTCTTGTTGTCATCAGGCTTCCTGTCTAAGTATTCTGTTCAGTTTACAATGCTCAATCTTGAGGGCAAGACATCTTGATAAGGTAGTACTCTTAGGTGGTACAGTTAAGCTTCTCGTTTATTTTGTAAAAGTTATAGTCGCTGTTAAAGTCTCGTAAATAGGGTTTGCAGTAGCTAACGATTCAAAAAGTCCTTAAATTGTTGTAGCGAGCCAAAATGCACCTTACCCATGAACATTGTCGGTAGTTCGTATTTGAGTTGGTTTTTGCTCACCCAACTATTTCCTACAGTTATTTTAAGGTACTCGATTCCGTTGGAGCGCATGAGATACTGCAAAACGTTACTTTTTCTACAAAGCTCATGTTCCTCATACAGAATGATATGAGGCTCTAAATCATCCATGCCAGCTCACTTATAAGGCTTTTAATAACCTTCGCCTTCAGGTGAGATTCGATCTCCAAACTATTAAGGACTGACAACACCACTCTGACGTGTTTACTTACTTCTGCGTCATCGGGTGTGAAGCAGTATTCATCAATTGCTTTTCCGACAATAGAATTAATAGTGTCACCGCTCTTGATTTTTAAGTTGCCGAGTTTATTTAGTTGTCCTTGGGTTAAGGAAACTCTCTTTTCTACTGTTTTACTCATTACACGCTCCAGCTATTCATTTGAATGGTAATTTATTGTAATAAAATCAGCAACTTAATAGTCATTTGTGAGTAATGGTTAGTTGTGGTTATTTCCCAGAATGAGTGACAAAGAATAGAACTTTGCCACTTTCACTACTTAGTCCATCAGAGAAACCACGTCCTTAACCCCAAGGTGTGTGTATCGCTCCAGCATCTCAGTTGAACGGTGCCCTGAAATAACTTTTAATTGGTTAACTGAAAGGCCTCTTTGAGCGTACTTAGTGATAGCTGAATGCCTCATTGAATGAAACGATAGTCCGGTTATTTCTAGGCGTTTACATGCTCGTCTAAAAGCCTTCGAGAGACTTTCTGCTGTAACGTTGTAGAGGGTTTGATGATTATTACATGACACAAGCCTGTCTTTTAAAATCTGAGTTGCTTTTGCGTTTAACGGAACGTAGCGTGAATAGCCATTCTTGGCTTCAGGAACATAAAGTCTGTTTTGGTGAAACTCTATATGTTGCTTTTGTATCTTTACAATTTCTCCTCTACGCATAGCAGTCTCGTAAGAAAGTTCAGCAGCAGATGCAACTAATGGAGGTAAATCTTCAAGCAATAGCTTTAACTCTTTCTGTGTTACTACTCTGTCTCGTGGTTGGCATTCAGGAGGATATTTGAAGTCTTTGAAAGGAAATGGCCAATCTAACTCGAAGTGTTTAATGCCAAACTTAACGATGCGAGACAGCATCTGTAAGTCTAATCTCGCGGTACTGCTCTTTACTTCTTTGAGTCTCTGACGCTTAAATGCTTCGATTTCTGCTAGGGTAGGAGGCGACTTAAAGTTTTTCTTCAAGCATCGCACACGGTAACGCACAGAATCGCCCATGTGCTCAAGGTATTTGTCGCAGACCTCGTGAAAAGACAATTCATTTGAGCCCATTAAGGCGAAACGTTCTGCTTCTTGTTGAGTTGGAAAAGTCTTAGAGATTCGCTTACCTTGCTCACGAATCTGTACGTTCCAGTTGCCTGATTTTAATTGACGGATAGTTGCCACTTCGTTCACTCCAAAATACTTAAAGGTTAATGGAAGTGAAATTCTTGAGGCCTTGCCAGTATTGACTTTCGGAGGTGCGTGTAGAGTTCGCAGCGTTATCGCGCAGGTGGGCATGGGGTGTCAGGGGTCGGAGGTTCAAATCCTCTCACACCGACCAACTTCTCTCTCCCCATTCAATGGCTTATGCCATATATATCAAAGTAAAATCGAAACTCACTTTTCTTGTACCAATATACAGCAGTAAATTTCGCTCAATAAAAGAGTGCATAGTTGTATATACACTCTTAAACACTATTAGCGCAAAGCCTAGTTGGTTTTAATGCTCAAGATGTCTAAAAGCATCAATAGAGAACCCGCCATAAATAACCATACTCCAGCGGTTGCAAATTTGCTGAAGGCTGGCAAGAAAAGGGTACTTCCCCAAAAAAAGCACAAGCAGGCGGCTACACCCAATTTGTTATTTTGTACTTGTTTCATGATAGTCATTTTCACGTCTTCCTTACTACTAAATAGAAGGTTGAAACTGAAGGCTTACTGAAATACGGTTCCAGCTATTAATTTGCAGAATAATAGACGTGAGTTCTATCAGCCCTTCTTTTCCGAAGGTGCTTTCTACACTGTTATACATTTCTTCAGTAATAGTGGAAGAGTGGATAAGCGTTAACGCTTCCGTCCACGCTAATGCTGTTCTCTCTTCAAAACTGAAACAATCTAGCTCTCTCCATGCAGACAATACATCAAGCCTTGACTGATTTTCATCAGACTCTCTCGCTTCTTCGGCGTGCATGTGTTGGCAGAAGCCGCACTGATTAATTTGTGACGCACGAAGCTTAACTAAATGTATGAGTTTATGACTTAAAGTACTTTTGACTGAAGGCTTAACCAAGCCTGTGAGGTGTTCAAGAATATGGGGATATTCAGAATATAGCTCAGATTGTGTAATACGTTTTTTCATAGTGATCTCCTTTAAACTGCGGAGAACTATAAAGTCTAAGCAAAACGCTTAATTGTAAATTTGCGACAACTTTCGCTTTCTATACTGAAGGGGCGTTTCCAGCGCGAAATCACTAAACGAATGTGTAAAGTGCGCTTGGTCGAAGTAACCACATGCCAATGCGACGTGGCTCAGCGCTTCAGAATTTGAGGTTAATAACGATCGAGCATGGCGTATTTGAGCAAATTGATACAGTTTGTTTGGCGAGAAACCAAAGTTAGTGCGAAATTGGCGCTCCAGCGTTCTTCGGCTGACGCCGAACTGATCGGCAAGATGTTGTGGGGGCACCAGTAAATTCATCGACTGATAAAGCATGCGCTCCCATTTCTGAAAGGCTCCATCAGTATTTTCTGCTAGCTCAATCAACCAGTACTGTATTGCTAAGCACTGCTGGCTAATAGTTTTTCCAATAAGATAGGCTTGCAGTCGTTGATAGGAATCACGCTGCTTAACCATAGCCAACGCGATGTCGATTTGTTGGTTTTTACTGTCATCAAAGGTTAAACCGAACAAGTGTTTCAAGGCACCGGGCCTAAATCTTACACTTATTTGTCTGCAAGCCAGTTCCCACGGCATGGCGCAGACCTGAGTATGGTAAAACAATTGCGCTTCACAGTTAGTTTGATCGAGATAGAAAGTCAAACTAGCACCTGCATCGGGATAAAATTTTTCGTTTAGGGTTGTAGCTGAGCCTTCTGGGTTATCAATCACCCATATGCATTGTACAAACCGTTTTATGGAAACAGCAGGGGTCACGAAACCAATATCAATCTGCTTAAAGCTAGCGGCAGGAATAATTTCGTTGTTGGTTGAAGCGTCCATAAACGTTGGTTGCGAGTCTAGAGTTAAATCAGTGAAGCTTTATATTACCCCTGTCGCGTGCCGTATCAAGACAAAGTTTCACGTTTAATTAGCGTAGCGACCTAAAAAGCTGGTTATAGAGTTCACCACGGCTTCAGCACTTTCAATTTGCGGATAGTGCCCAATTTGATCGAGCTCAATTACGTCTGCATTAGGAATGAGTTGTTTGTACCGCGCCACCATATGCGCGCCAGAGATTGGATCAGCCATACCTGCGGTTAGTCGAAGAGGGGCATTGGCATTTTGCAGTGCACTTACCCAGCGCTCTCGGTATTGTTTACGCTGCTTCATATAGTCCAAAAGCAAGTGCATGTGTTGGTGACCATTATTTGTACTGATAAGTATCCAAAAATCATTGATGTCTTGATCTGAAGGAGGTGTGTTTGGGCCAAATATGTTGTGCATGCTTTTTCGAATTGCATTTTTGTTTAAAAAGCGAATGATTAGACCACCAATTGGAGAGAGCAGCAGCTTTTGAATGGGCAGAGCACGATGTGTCTCAGGAAAAAGGCCACCGTTGAGTAAGTGCAGCGATTCGATGCGAAAGGCAAGGTCGTTTTCCAGTTGCTGCGCCATCATTTCTTGCGCAACCGTATCACCGTAATCATGAGATAGAACATGGGCACTTGTGATACCTAAATGTCTTATTACCTCACTTATCGTGTCTGCTTGCTCTTTAATTAAGTATTTTTTTGGTGACTTATCGCTAAAACCAAACCCCGGCATATCGAGCGTCACGCATTTATACTTGTTTGTAAGTGCTGGCCATATTTTAGCCCAATCAAAACTTGCGGTGGGGTATCCGTGAATGAGTAATAGTACTGGTCCCGTGCCTTCTGTTTTATAAAAAACTTGCTGACCGTCGACGTTTAAAAAGTGGCCGGAACTTCGCCAATGTGAAAGTTGCATTTCTACATGCCTTGTTATGTTTTTGTATTTAGCTTGCCCAGCCTTTGATTTCACGTCTGTCGTGAGGGCGACATTTTAATAATGTCGCGCGCTGCACAGGGAATTTATAACGCAGGGTATAGGTAGTGGAAAATGAGAGGTACGCTAGTCTTCAACCGGAATACAGACGGTTACTTTCGTTCCCTCTCCAGGGGTTGATGTTAAGTCAATCTCACCGTTAAATTTTTGTCGTACTAAGTTGTATAAAATATTTAGGCCCAGCCCTGTACCGCCTTTATCACGAGCCGTGGTGTAAAATGGCTCGAATACCTTCTTGTGAAGCGCCTCTGGTATGCCTTTGCCATTGTCTTGTACGCTAATCACAATGCCTTTGGCATTTTTACTGCAGCTCACACTCACTCTATTCACGTCGTTATTTACCGATGGACCAAAAGCGTGACGCTGAGCATTCGATATTAAATTTGTTAGCAATTGGGCAATTATACCTGGGCAGGTGGTTATCACTAAATTGGGCGTAACGTCTATGCTTAGCTCAACTTGTTCTTTGCGAAGCATGGGTTTTAAAGGGTTACAGACTCTAGGGATATATTCGTCTAATGCAATTTCTTCTATTTCTAACGACGTTTGGTCAGCAGAAGTGCGCTTAAAGTCTTGTACTAAATTCGCTGCCCGCATCAGGCTCGTTTCAGCCAAGTTTAGCCCTTCAGAGCAAATAGCTTCGAAGTCTTTAAAACCCTGCTCGGTTAATTCATCGTTTTCGAAGTCTCGATAGATGTCTTTTAGTTCTTCTTTGCAGTTACTGACGGAGGTGAGTGCAATGCCTAACGGCGTATTAACTTCGTGAGCAATGCCTGCGACTAGATTTCCTAACGCCGCCATTTTTTCTGACTCGACGAGCTTTTCTTGTGCGGCCTCAAGTTCAGCCGTGCGGTCTATTACTTTTTGCTCAAGGGTTTGGTTGGCCTCAATTAGCCTCTGCTCGTAATCTGCGCGCTCATTTGCACTCACTGCACGCCCGTAAAGGTCTGCCAGTGATGCCGCAAATACAACTTCATCGGCATGCCATTCACGGGCTTTGCCTTGGTGTTCACAACAAATTATCCCAATCATTTTGCCGCGGTGGCGAATAGGGACATCAAGCATAGAGCTAATTCCAAGCGGCGTTAAATACACTTCTGCAAATTCAAATGTTGCAACATCTGTTAATGCGTCGTGGGCCGCAATGGTTCTCTCTGAATCTAGCGCCTCGAAATAGTGAGGAAAGTCTTTTCGGGTAAGTACTAAGCTTTCGTGGTCCAGGTCATTACCCTTATCAATGAGCAATGTGCACTGGACCAGTGTTTGCATTTCATCATACAACCAAATGCCAGCTCGAGTAATTTGCAAACCCTCACACACCGAGTTGATAATAAGTCTAGAAGCAACGTCTAATTCACCTTTATCAATATCTGCACTTTGGCTAACGCGTAATAAGATTAATTCTAGCGTTTCTTTCATTCATCTTCGTCCGGTTCTGTGGCTCTGATTTCAAGGATCCTGTCGAAGTGCTCTATCATAATGTGGGTGATTAGCGGGTCGAATTGTTTCCCGGAATTCTCATG
This sequence comes from Alteromonas sp. AO-Serp, assembly GCF_017849675.1. Taxonomy (NCBI): domain Bacteria; kingdom Pseudomonadati; phylum Pseudomonadota; class Gammaproteobacteria; order Alteromonadales; family Alteromonadaceae; genus Alteromonas; species Alteromonas sp. AO-Serp. Next base: position 10,687 of record NZ_JAFLMX010000169.1, on the reverse strand, counting down.
AAGATAGGCTTTTACTTCCTGAGGACTCCATGCCGGTTTATAGCAGCGCTTAGATAGCAATGCGTCGACAACGTCGACAATTGCCATAATACGACCCTCCACGGGAATGTCGTCTCCAGCTAAACCTTCAGGGTAACCTTGACCATCCCACCGCTCATGATGCGTTTTCGCAATGATGGCACCCATTTTAGCAACGATGCGATCAGATCCCGCAAGTAGCTCGTAGCCTTTTTGTGCATGGGTCTTCATGATCTCCCATTCTTCTGGGTCGAGTTTGCCCGGCTTATGTAAAATAGTTTCAGGAATGCTAATTTTACCCACGTCATGAAGTGCGGCTGAATACCGTATGGTCTCAATAAACTCTCGGCTCATGTGAAGCTTTTCAGAGAGAAATTCGGTCATAAGAATGACCCTTCTCACATGGCCACCGGTCTCTTTACTCCGCATTTCGATTGCGTCGCTAAGCACCATAATGAGTTCTTTTTGGGTTTTTTGTATGTCTTCTTTTTGCGTGAGATTTTGGAATATTACCGCCACATTAGAGGCAAACATCTCTAAGGTCTTGCGCTGCAGAGCATCCAGTGGATGATCTAATTTAACATACAAGATGTTGTGGCTATCTTCTCCAGTAGGGTAGTAGCCGATGAATAAATCTTTAGACTGATAGTGACTTTTGCTTTCTAAGACTTGTTTGATTTCTTCTTCGATGGTTTCAGGAATTCGGCTAGAAATTCCAGGTTCGCATAATCCAACTAGGTCGCCGCTGGCACCTAGCACCGTCATGGTCGTATCGCCATATAAGTCGGTGTGCTGAGTAGACAAGTAGAGTACAGAGTTGTTTAGGTTAAGCAGTGTAAGTGTCTGTTTCAACACTGCGGTGCCAAATTGGGCTAAAGACTGGCTTGCTAAAACGGAAGACGAGGATTTTAAAACGTCTTCCATACCGCGCTTACCTTGCTCAATAGTCTGAATATCCCGATACGACCTTATTGCTGTGTACACACAAGACTTAAGTTTAAGCGATGATAATTCAGTTTTGGCTTTGTAGTCGTTTATGTCGTAACGCCTGATTACCTCTTCTTCCGGCGCCTGACCAGGTTGACCTGTTCGCAGAATAAGGCGGGCGGTATGGTTATTGAGCTCGTTGCGAATGGCATCAACCAAATTCAAACCCGCATCGTCAGTTTCCATCACCACATCAACGAAAGCGAGAGCGATGTCTGGATTTGCTTTGAAAAGTGCTAGGCCTTCAGCGCCACTGTGAGCTGATAGAAATTCAACCCCGCGTTTTTCGAAATTAAATTTCCGCAGAGTGAGTTTAGTGACCTCATGTACGCCTTCTTCATCATCGATTATGGCTATTTTCCATGGAGCTTGGCGAGAGGTGGATTGTTCTGTTTTTGACTTCTTAAATAACGACATACATAGCGCTATAAACGTTTAGATACATTAAACGTAAGCCACAATTTTCAATCTCGCAAACTTACTCGACAAGTTTTGTTCTAAAGTTCAATGAGCATATTTTGATGACAGAAGTCTCTTTATCATCAGTTAGATGTGTTTTAGGCAAGTATTAAAAATATGCCATGTTTGTTAAATTGTGGAGCCCAGCAGATTCCAGTAAGAGAAAACTGCTGGGCCGCGATACCTTACAACAATAGCGTTTAGCTATCTTCGATAGGGGTATTTTCAGTAATCGGTACCGTATTTACGTCGGTATCTAAGCTTTCTACCGCATTTCGTACGCCTGCGGCGTAGTCTGGATGTACCTTTTCTAGCACGGCGTACCAACGCTCTTTTACGCTATCTGAGCACGGGCCCATTGCAGCAGCGTAGTTTTTATACAGCCGTTCTTTTTGATCATCAGAAAACATCTCATACAGTTTTCGCGGCTGCACGTAATCCACATCTGTTTCATCTTGATGATATCTATCAGCGTCTCCATCAATGCGAAGCGGGGGCTCTTTCACTGAAAAGTCAGCCACCGGACCTTCGTATTGATTGGGCTCATAGTAGGCGTCAGGGTTACCAAAATCATTGGTAAAGAAGCGCATCGCGCCGTCTTTGTGATAGTGGTTTACCTTGCTATTTTTCGGCGCGTTAGCGGGGAGTGCTTCATAGTGTGTGCCCAAACGATAGCGATGGGCATCAGCATAAGAAAATATGCGAGCCTGAAGCATTTTGTCAGGGCTAAAGCCAATACCAGGGACAACATTTGACGGACTGAATGCTGCGTTTTCTATCATTTGAAAGTAGTTTTCTGGATTTCTGTTCATTTCCAGTTCGCCAACTTCAATAAGCGGATAGTCATCGTGCGGCCACACCTTGGTTAGGTCGAACGGGTTATAGCTTTGTTGTCCTGCTTCCTCTTCTGGCATGGCCTGAATGTACATTGTCCACTTTGGGAAATTGCCTTCTTCAATGGCGTTATATAGCTCTTCCTGATACTTTTCCCGAGTGCTTCCAATGATTTTTTCAGACGTTTCATTGGTGTAGTTTTTAATGCCTTGTTGAGTTTTGAAATGGAACTTCACCCAATGACGCTTGCCTTCTTTATTCCACATGCTGAAAGTGTGGCTGCCATAGCCGTTCATGTGCATAGGTGACACCGGAATACCACGGTCCGACATTAAAATGGTAACTTGATGCACGCTTTCTGGCTGTGCAGCCCAAAAGTCGAACATGGCTTCTGGTGAGCGCAGGTTAGTTTTCGGATGACGTTTTTGCGTACGAATGAAGTCAGGGAACTTGTATCCATCGCGAATGAAGAAGATAGGAGTATTATTACCTACCATATCCCAGTTGCCTTGTTGTGTGTAAAACTTCAAGCTAAAGCCTCGCACGTCACGCTCGGTATCAGCTGCGCCTGATTCTCCTGCTACCGTAGACCACCGGCTTAATACTTCAGTTTGTTTGCCCACTTCTGAGAATAAGTCAGCGCATGTGTAATCGGTAATGTCGTGCGTGACCGTAAATGTGCCCTGTGCACCCCAGCCTTTCGCGTGAACGACACGTTCTGGAATTCGTTCGCGGTTTTGATGCGCTAACTTTTCGATTAGTTGATAATCTTGTAAGAGGGCGGGGCCGCGCTCTCCTGCTGTTTTAGTGGTTTCGTTACTTACTACGGGGGCGCCTGCCGACGTGGTTAATTGCGGTTTCTTAGCCATTATAAAACTCCTTTCGTATGCTTCTTTTGAAAGCCAAACTTCCATAAACATCATGTGTGCCTGACTCATGACATGCTTTTGCTACGCACTGCTAAATGAAAGGGTTTACAAACTTCTATATATATCTATAAAAACAAACAATCTGAATTAGGTTTGCCACCTATTGAAGAGCAAACTCGTCGTGTTTACTCTAACTTAACAAGTTCAATTACCGCGTTTAAGGAAGTGTATGAATTTTGCCGAGTTTGCAGCATCAAGAAAGAGTGTTAGAGGGTTCACTAAACAGCCTGTTACTAAGGAAACAGTAGACGCGATTATCAACACAGCGAAGTGGGCGCCATCGTCCTATAACACGCAAACCTGGAAAATTCATGCAGTAACAGGCGACGTGCTTGATAAAATTCGTGAAGGCAACACCAAAAATACACTTGAAGGTAAACCGCACGTTCGAGACTTTCCATACAAAGAGGATTACGAGGGGATTCACCGTCAGCGTCAAATTGATGTAGCCATACAGCTGTTTGACGTAATGGGAATAACCCGAGAAGACAAGGAAAAGCGTATGGATTGGATGATGCGCGGCTTTAGGCAGTTTGATGCGCCCGTTTCTTTGGTGCTTACCTATGACAAGGCTTTAGAGCCAGCAGGGATCACGCAGTTTGGTTTAGGGTCGCTGGCGTATGGCATTGTGCTAGCTGCATGGGACTTAGGGCTTGGTTGTGTTATCAATGGTCAGGGCATTATGCAGTCCGATGTAGTACACAAGCACGCTAACATCCCTGATGATGAGGCCATTATGATTTGCATAGCCTTGGGCTATCCAGACCCAGAGTTCGCTGCAAACGAGGTTCGCTCAACTCGCGCCGACAACGAAGAGTTTGTGACGTATCACGGGTTTTAGCGTTTTTCGATTTAGGCAGATTGTTATTTTTTCAGCAAGCCAATGCTGCGTTAAGCCATCGGCATGAAAATGTCCGTTTGAAATATCATGAGCCTCTAAAACGGTGCCTTCACAGCGAAACATTTCCGAATTTTTAGTGTAAGTGGTTACTTTGTTGGATGATTACTTAAAAATCGTTCTATCTCGGGCGCGGGGAGTGGCTTGCTCCAATAATAGCCTTGCCCCAAGTCACATCCCATTTTTATTAGCTTTTCTAAAGCGGGTTTACTTTCAATACCTTCAGCTACCGCTTTCATGCCAAGGCTGTCGGCAATGCTGATAATTGCTGCAACTAAAGGTGCGTCGTTTTCCCCAATGCCCAAGGTGTTGATAAAAATGCGGTCTATTTTGAGTTTGCGAGCGCTAAATGTCTGTAGATAATTTAAATTAGAGTAACCGGTACCAAAATCATCAATAGCAAAGTGCACGCCTAACGATTTAATGGCTTCAAGTTGTTCGCCAGTGGTGCCATTTTCATCCGCGAGTATGGTTTCAGTTAGCTCCAGCTCTAAAAATTGCGGTGCTAATTGTGAATTTTGCAAGGCCTGCTCAACGACCGTAGGGAGCGTACCATCTTTGAATTGTGCGAAGGATAAGTTTACGGCAACCGTAAGATTAGTATGACCGTTTTCATGCTGTTTAGCGCAAAATTCACAAGCCTGGTTTAACACCCACGCACCAAGAGGGATGATCAGGCCACTGCTTTCCGCTAAAGGTATGAACTTGTCGGGGAATATCATTGATCCGTCTTTCTGAGGCCATCTCAAAAGCGCCTCTACTGCTTGAACCTCGTTAGAGGCAAGGTCTATCAACGGTTGGTAGTACACCTCGAATTCATTGGCATGTACGGCCGGGCGCAAACGCTGAATAAGTGTGAATTTTTCATCGTTTTCTTCGTCAAAGCGCACGTCATAGTATTCGTATCTATTTCTACCGTTGCGTTTCGCTTCGTACATGGCAATATCAGCTTTTCGGCACAGCTGTTTAAATTTAATTCCGTCGTAAGGCGCTTGTGCTACACCAATTGAACCCGATACTACCACTTTGGTTTGCAGCACTTCGAATTCGTTCGAACACCACGTAATTAAGTTCTTACATAAGTCATCGATTTCAGATTTGTCTGATATTTCTGGCGCCAACACAATAAACTCATCGCCACCGAAGCGTATTAAACTTTGCTTTGTGGATAGGTGGTCGGTGATGGTTTGAGATATTTTTTGAAGAAACCGATCGCCCGCAGCATGGCCAAGAGCGTCATTCACGGGTTTAAAGTTGTCTAAGTCTATGAACAGCAGCGCGAGCTGAAGCCCTTTTTCTTCACTCTCGCGTAGCTTTTCGTTGAAAAGTCGCTCGCCCAAAATCCTATTTGGCAAGTTTGTGAGCGGATCGTGATGTGCTAAGTGCTGGATATGTGCTCTATTTTGCTCAACTTTAGACACCTCTTGCTGCAGTGACTGCATAAGCCGACGAATATCCTGTATCAAAATAAAAACGCTGAAGCCCGTAATAACGTAAATAACCATGATGAAGAGCACGTGAGACCAGCTCAAAATAGGCGGGTTTGGTGTTACCACATCGTGCATTATCAACCACGTAAGCGTAATGCACTGTAGAAGCACTAAAGATAAAACGGTGCTAAATAGGGCAATTCCACCTAATAAAGCCGCAAATATGATGACGCCAGGGTAGCCAATCATGGCGATATCAAATACGCCTGCACCTGTTGCGGATAGGGCAAACAGCATTGACGACATAGCGCCTAAAAGTAGGTAACTGCTGGTGGTAACGTAATACTTGTATGCGAGCGAGCCAGTGACGATTAATGAGAACAAGCCCAGTAAAAAGATATCAAAAGTTATGCCTCTCGCGACCAGAGACGAAGCGAAAAGCCCGAAGCCTGTTACCGCGCTTATTTGAATGACACGGCGCCTTCGGAGTGACGTTAGATCAGCAAGCTTTGCTGATGAGGAAAAAAAATCTTTAACCTGCATTCTTCCAAATCTTGAAGGAGGTTTATAGCAACCTTAAACCTAACTTGGAAAAAAGCAAGTGCAGAGACGCAACGTTATACGTTATTGGCAAAAGACGAGGAAAAACACAGCAGTGCTCGAAAGCACTGCTGCCTGTAAAGTCAATAACTACCTTTCGTCTGATGGTGCGTAACGCTCCAACCAGTGTGCATATGGTGCAGGCATTACCCAAGATGGTTTTTCAACGCCTAGCTTTTTCGCTGCAAAATAAGACCAGTGTGGGTTAGTAAGATGCATTCTACCTACCATAACAACGTCAAGTTGTTGGTTTTCAATGGTATCATTGGCGAGCTCTGGTGTGTCTACTCCCCACGCTGTAGCAACCGGGATTCCGGCTTCATCACGTACCTTTTTAGCAATTGGAGCAAGGAAAGCCGGGCCCCAAGGAATATTCGCATCAGGTGTGTTAAAGCCAACGCTAACGCTAACGAAATCAGTACCAATTTCTTTGAACTGTTTTACAAGTTCGATAGACTCGCTCAACGTCTGTTCGTCATCACCATCGTATTCGATAACGCCAAAGCGTACGGTAAGCGGTAGGTTTTCAGGCCAAACCGCACGCACTGCGCTCAGTGTTTCAAGTAAGAATCGGCCACGGCCTTGCGCATCACCGCCGTATTCGTCGGTACGCTTATTGGCGTGCTTCGAGAAAAAGCTTTGAGCCAAATAACCGTGGGCAAAATGCAGTTCAAGCCACTCGAATCCAGCTTCAAGCGCGCGCTGGGCACCTTTCACAAAGTCACTCTTAACGCGCTCAATATCGGCTTTGGTCATTTCTGTAGGCGTAACAGGTAAGTGTGCACCAAAGGCTTCTGCCGAGGGTCCAATAGGCTGCCACCCTTTTTCTTCACTTGGCTGAATGTGGTCATCGCCTTCCCAAGGGCGGTTAGCACTCGCTTTGCGCCCGGCATGTGCAATTTGAATTCCAGCAACAGCGCCTTGGCTTTTTATCCGATCAGCAACATTTTTTAAGCCACTAACGTGTTCATCTTTCCAAATACCTAAGCAATTTGGCGTGATGCGTCCTTCTGGCGAGACGGCGGTTGCCTCAACGATAACCAATCCAGCACCGCCTCGGGCAAATGACTGGTAGTTTGCTTCATGCCACTGGTTTGTAAACCCATCTTCTGCAGAGTATTGGCACATAGGAGGCACAGCAATACGATTGCGAAGCGTCACGTCTTTTAACGAAAATTGTTCAAATAATGCAGTCATATTTCTCTCTTTTTAAATAAACACAAAAGCACTCAGCGAAGGCTGAGTGCTTTAGAATCTAGGGGTTATGCCGCGAGAGTTAGAATTTCACGGGCTTTAGCAAGATCGATGTCACCATGCTCGCCAAGCGCTGTTAAGCCGTTGCGTTCAAGGTTCTCGATTAGCCCATCAATGGCAGACTTTTCAATGTTGTGGTCTGACAGGCGGGTTTTAACCTGCATAGTTTCAAAAAAGTCCTGAACCGCTTTTATGGTTAAGTCGATGGCCTTTTCTTTGTCATTTTCCTGAATGCCAAACACGCGCTCACCTAGCTGCAGAATTTTTTCCTGCTTTTTGTCACGCTGCACGAACATTAACGACGGTAGAACAATTGCTAAGGTCACGGCGTGATCTAAACCGTGTAACGCAGTAAGTTCGTGACCTATCATATGTGTGCCCCAGTCTTGCGGTACACCTTTACCGATTAATCCGTTAAGCGCCATTGTTGCTGACCACATTACGTTTGCACGCACATCGTAATCTTCAGGCGTCGCTAACGCTTTAGGACCTTCTTGAACTAAGGTTTGTAAGATTCCTTCTGCAAAGCGGTCTTGAAGCGGTGCGTTTACAGGGTAGGTAAGGTATTGCTCAATCACGTGAACAAAAGCATCAACCACGCCGTTTGATACTTGACGTGGTGGAAGTGAATAGGTGAACTCAGGATCGAGTACGGCAAAAACAGGCTGAACTGTTTCAGAAGAAAACGCGCGTTTTTGCGACGTTTCTTTTCTGTTTACTACCGAGTTACCGTTACTCTCAGACCCTGTCGCAGGTAAAGTAAGTACTGCGCCAATAGGTAATGGATTTTCAAATACTGCACCTTTAACAAGTATGTCCCACGGATCGCCTGCAAAGTTAACGGCAGCAGCTACAAATTTCGCGCCATCAATAACACTTCCACCGCCAACCGCAAGAATGAAGTTCACGTCATTTTCACGGGCGACATTCACAGCTTTCATCAGTGTTTCAAATTCTGGGTTTGGTTCAACACCCTGAAATTCAATAACTTCAGCACCTGCTAGTGCAGTCGTTACTTTATCGTAAATACCATTTTTCTTAATTGAGCCGCCACCGTAGAGGAAGAGGACTTTTGCTTGTTTCGGCAAACGTGAAGACACTTCACTTAGTTGCCCTTTGCCGAACAGAATTTCGGTTTGATTCTTAAACGTAAAATTAAGCATAGTGTTGCCTGTCCTTAATTAGATTGTGAATTTAACTGTTGTAAAAGCTTTTCAGCTAACAGTTCATCAGAAAACGGGTTTTGGCCTGTAATAAGCTCACGGTCTACTACTACATTGGGCGCCCACATTTCTTTGAATTCCATCTTGCCACCCGCTTGCGCCATGGCGTCTGCTGGGTAGTACAATAACGTTGCGTCGTTTAACGTGCTTTCAAAATAGGCCTCTTCCGGTGTGGAGAAGATTGTCATTTTGTAGCCATCATAAATCCAACTCTCAGATGAGGCTTGCTCACCGGATTTCAATGCCAGTTCAAATGCCTGCGGGTTAGATTGCCCAGAAAGTAAGGCGATTGGGCCATGGCAGATAGCGGCAGTAGGTTTTCCTTCATTGTGAAAGTGAGACAAAATTTCACCCACTTGAGGATTGTTTGCCAGGTCGATAAGCGGTGCATGACCGCCTGGAATGAATACGCCTTCAAACTCTTCCAGCCCTTGTCCAATCACTTCGCTCAATGACAGCGTGTCATCAATGCCTTCTATTGACTCTACAAACGTTTGAATGTCTCGCATTTGCGATTCGCCGCCATCAAAGTATTGCGGTATTACTGACTTTTTATCTACAGATGGCGCATTGCCTTTTGGCGTGGCCAATACCAGTTTGTAGCCTGCGTCTACCAATGCTTTTGCCGGCACACCAAACTCGTTAAGGTAATAGCCTGTAGGCTCTGTTTTTCCATCTGCAAGTTGCATTACATTTTCACTTGAAAGTAGTACAAGTATTTCGCCTTTACTGGCATTCGCAGCTTTAACGTCTGCCGCATAGGTCGACTGTGATAAACCCGCAATAATGGCGAGCGATAAAATTGATGATGCTGATTTCATTTGCAGCTCCTGTCGCATTAGAAAGTGCGTGTATCTTAGAGAGGTTGGCTTACATCGAGAAGTCAGATAAATTGTGACGAGTCATCAAAAATCTGATGGGTAGGGATTATGTCTTACTTAACACAGTTAAAAACCTTTGTAGAAGTTTATCGAAGCGGCAACATTACACGTGCTGCAGCTCGCCTTCATATGTCTCAGCCAGCGGTCACTTCTCACATACAAGCCATGGAGAATATTGTCGGTAAAGAGTTGTTCATAAGAAAAGCGAGAGGCGTTGAGCCAACGGCTATCGCTGATGACTTGGCGCTGCAGGTCGCCAGTCACATTGATACGTTAGAGCAGAAAGTGGCTTCTATTCGCAGTCGTGCTTCCACCGATCACGGCACGTTACACCTAGCAGGCCCTGCGGAGTATCTCAGTCTGGTGGCAGGTCCGGCACTCGCTAACTTGCTTCAGGCCGATAAAGTGAATTTAGTGATCCATACCGGCAACAAAAGTAATATTTATCATTTGTTGGAGAACGATGTAGCGGAACTTGCCATTACGGCCTCTGAGCCCACTGATGCGATGTATGAATATCAGAAGTTAGATAAAGAGCGCTTAATCTTAGTGATGAACCGTGTGCAGGGAAAGTTGCTGGGAGAAAGAGAAATATCGGCAGCGCTACTAAACCAACATAAAGTAGTGACGTATGATGAACAGTTACCGCTTGTTCGGCGATACTTTTCGGAGGTATTTAATGCCGCGTGTGAGTCGCCTGTCGCGGCTGTTTGCCCCGATATAAGAGCAATAAGTAGTATTATCAAAGCGGGAATTGGTTATTCCGTTTTGCCTGACTACTTATGTAAAGAAGGTATTGCAAAAGGCGAATTGGTCGCGCTGGGCAAGCCAGGCCCAGAAAACGATGTTTATTTAGTGTGGAAAAAGGGAGCGCTTCGTCATCCTAGGGTCGACTTCGCCAAAGATGTCATAATGGCTTTTGCAAACATTAACTATCTTTCGACACTTCCTGATTGAAGCTAGACGCCTAAAAAGGGCGACGCATTTGGACAAGGCGTCGCCATTTGTTCCTAGTTTAAATAAACAGGGCTTGTTGGTCTTTGCTGAATATAAAACAACAGCAGGCCCTAAAATGTACCGACAACTATAACCCTCCCATCAACTTTACCTACATCCACAAAAACTATGGTATTGGGGTTCGTCGCCACAAGATTTAACATCTCATCCTCAGTTG
>NZ_JAFLMX010000143.1:0-11560 GCF_017849675.1 Alteromonas sp. AO-Serp | reverse complement strand
CAGATGTGTATATGAGTCTGACGTAAATCATTATGATAAGCGTCACTTCAGGAGAGTTGGCAGAGCCCGGTTTAATGCACCTGACTTGAAATCAGACGTGGGGTCAAACCCACCGGGGGTTCGAATCCCTCACTCTCCGCCAAATACGAAAAACCCGCACTTAGTTGCGGGTTTTTTTATGGGTCAAATAAAAACGTGCTGCTAGAACGTCTTCAACCAACCTCGTTACACGTTGTAGTGTCGATACTTATCACCGCATAAAAATCATTATTCTTATCGTTGTACAAATAATTAACTGTAATTCCATGTCGCCTAAAAATTTCTTGCGAGGGTGAAGTGCACACATACGGATAGAGCTTCTTTTGTTGTTCCTCTACAAATTGATTAACGCCTTTGTTTTGAGTCAACGTCATAGAGCGATAGTGATAAGTGATCTCTCCGTCACTGGTTGATAGGCGCTCCATAGTGAGTGTTGGGTTTACAATTAAAGGGGTACTCTTATTGCCTTTGCGAACGGCTTCATTGAGAAGCGCATTAGTATAGTTGTCAGCTGCAGTCGCGGGTGAACCGTACAACGAGAGCAGCGTTACTGCTATGTAAATTACTGATTTCATGTTAAGAAAAATCCTTTTTCGTTTCTGAAGGTGTGAAGGTATAAGCGTATAAGTATGCTGTTTACCGACGCAGCTTATTAGCCAACGTTGAATCGGGCATTTAGTAAGCTAGGTAAACGTAACATGATAACCAACGGTATCTCCATGCTTTTTATGATCACGAGCTTTAAGTTGAACGGTGTTTCACAGCATCATCGCAGGCATAAGTTTGTTATGAAATATTTTCTGATCTCATCCTGTCTGTATCTTGTAATTACAGGACATTCCATAAAAACCTAGTTATGTCGCGCTTTATTCATAAAAGCTTGGTATACATAAAGGGTTAGCAATCAACTGAAATCATTACGGCATTTTAAAGCGCTCTTCTTTTAGTCTTATGGCGCTGGTCCTACGCAGTTGGTAGTAATAACAAAAATCGAGAGGACATTATGCAGGCAATGCCCACACTTAATTTACGGGACGGAACAGTTGAGCAAAAAAGATAGGAAATTAAGGCTTATTTCCTCGATTCCTTTGATACCTACGAATCGCTTTTCTCTTGTCTTGCCAATGATGACGTATTTTATCAACGACCTGAAAAGTTGCGCCATCCGTTAATTTTCTATTTTGGTCATACTGCTACTTTCTTTATCAATAAATTAGTATTGTCTAAGGCAATAAACGAGCGCATTAACCCAAAATTTGAATCGCTATTTGCCATTGGTGTTGATGAAATGAGTTGGGATGATCTTAACGATGAAAATTACGACTGGCCGAAGGTGGAAGAGGTGCGTCAATATCGTAATCAAGTGCGCACATTGGTATGCGATTTAATAGATACCATGTCTTTCAGCATGCCTATTGACTGGGAAAGTCCAATGTGGCCCGTTGTTATGGGAATAGAGCATGAACGTATTCATTTAGAAACCTCATCGGTTCTAATCAGACAGCTACCCATTGCATCGGTACGCCCCAGCCCAGTATGGCCTGCATGTGGCACTATGCAAACTAATGCTGAAGCGTTAGAGGCTAATGTTTTAATGACCGTTCCGGCACAGAAAGTCATAAATGACAAAGCGTGGGACAGTGCTTATTACGGCTGGGACAATGAATATGGTTCTCAGCAAGAATCCGTTAGCGAGTTTAGTGCGTCTAAATTTCTTGTAAGTAATGGTGAGTATTTATCGTTTGTGCAAGACGGCGGCTATAACAACGCAAAATACTGGGAGGCTGAAGGCAATAAGTGGCGTGAATACACTAAAGCTCAGTATCCTGTATTTTGGATTAAAAAGGGTGATGATTATTTATATCGCAGCATGCTTGAAGAGCATCCACTACCTTTAGATTGGCCTGTGGATGTGAATTATCATGAAGCGAAAGCGTTTTGTAACTACTTGAGTGAAAAAACGGGTGATCTTATTCGTCTGCCGACTGAAAATGAATGGCAAGCGTTACGACAGCAGGCTGGTGTAACACAAACCGTATACAGCGAAGGATTCAACATAGCGCTGCAAAAGTATGCGTCGAGTGAACCTGTTAATGTTAATAAGTCCGGCGAATTTTATGATGTTGTTGGCAACGTATGGCAATGGACAGAAACACCCATCTATCCGTTTGAGGGCTTTATCGTTCATCCTCTATATGACGACTTTACAACACCAACATTCGACAATAAGCATAACCTCATTAAAGGCGGTAGTTGGGTATCTACAGGTAACGAAGCAATGAAAGATAGTCGTTACGCTTTTAGGCGCCACTTCTTTCAGCACGCGGGGTTTCGGTATGTTCAAGGAAAGCGAGTTATAGCAGTGAACGATTTTGATTATGAAAGTGATACACAGGTTTCGCAATACAGTGAATTCCATTACGGCGACGAGTACTACGGCGTCCCTAATTTTGCTAAAGCCAGTGCGCAGTTTTGTATTGACGCTATGCAAGGGCGTCAACACGCTAAAGCGTTAGATTTAGGGTGTGCCGTTGGTCGGTCTACCTTTGAACTTGCAAAATACTTCGATCATGTCGATGGCATCGATTTTTCTGCACGCTTTATAAAAACAGCGTTTGAGATGCAAGAGCGTGGTGAAATACGCTATAACCTTATAGAAGAAGGTGAACTTACGTCGTTTAAGGCGCGCAAGCTCTCCGCGCTCGGTTTAGATGACAGTGTAGACAACGTTGCTTTCGCACAAGGTGATGCGTGTAATTTGAAGCCGCAATTCACAGGCTACGACTTGATCTTCTTAGGCAACCTTATTGATAGAGTGTATAGTCCAAGAAAGGTATTAACGGACATGGCCACGCGGCTAAATAAAGGTGGATTGCTCGTTGTCGCCAGCCCCTTTACATGGTTGGAAGAGTATACCGAAAGAAGTGAATGGTTGGGCGGCTACAAAGATGAAAATGGTGAAACGCTTAGCTCTACTCAGGCGCTTGAAGATGCATTAGGTCAGAGCTTTAAACGAATTGCTGAACCTAAAGACATTCCATTTGTCATTCGAGAAACAAAGCGGAAATACCAACATACGCTTTCTGAATTTAACGTGTTTGAAAAGATAGAATAACACGGTGTCTATTAAAGTGTGTGTGCAATATAAAGTGAGCGCGGTACGCGTGTTTCGCGCTTAAAATATAATAGATTTCAGAAGGCCTTTAGCCAATAGTAAATGCGTAAGGCTATATAGATAGGATAATGTGAAGGTGAGCAACGCGCTAAGCCATCTCCCCGTGTTCAACGCTATGCAAAGCGAGTTTATGCCTTACAAGGATGTATGGCAGGCACCTTCTCACCTGAAACTCGATCAAACCCGTCTTAAATATTCAGCGATATTTCGCCGCTTTCAGGGCGCGTCTTCATCTCAAGCGAACGTTGTCGCGTCTCAGCAAGACCCTATTCCAATGTGGATAGCGGATATGGACATCCCGCCTTGTGATGAAATTCTCAGCTCGATTACACAAAACCTTCGCTCTACTTATGGATATCAGTCCCTTGATATCGGTGACGCGGTAGCAAAACGTTTTGAGCGTACCACGCAAAAAAGTAGTCGATTTAAAGTGGAAAGTGGCGATGTTGTGGATGTTGCGAGCGCAATAGGAGCAATAGACGTTGCGCTTCACACTTTTTGCCAACCTGGTCAAAAAGTCATGGTTTTAACACCAACCTATTCCCCATTAACAGAGACTATTAATAATAACGGCTTAACGCCAGTATCTATTCCAGTCATTCAAAACGCGCGTCAAATTCAGACTAAGCTTTCTGAAGTTGCCGCGACAAAGGGTAGCGACAAAAGTCGTCAGGAAGACGTCGAGGGTTCTAACGCAACTATAGATACTTCAGCCTTCGATAGTGCTGCGGCTGCATTCGTGATTTGCCATCCTAATAACCCTACGGGTACAGTGTTAAGTGCAGAAGAGCAGCGTGTTATTATGAGCTTCTGCGCCAAGAACGATATTTTAATGATCACTGATGAGGTGCACAGCGAGTTTGCATTTAACTCGTCAAATGAACCAACGCTAATCCCCATGTTTGGTGCAGAGGTAAGCAATAAGAGCGAGAGGCGCAAAGAAAGTCAAAACGGTGGTAACATCCATACTCATCAACTGCCACGCATTATCCACATCAATAGCGTATCCAAGGCGTTTAACCTAGCGAGTATTCCAGGTGCATCGTATGCGGTCATTAAGGATAAAACGATCAGAGAGACGTTTGCCCAAGCTATTAATAGCAGGCACCTGAACGCAAGTAACTTAGGAAAAGTTGCGTTGATTGCCGCCTATGAGAAGGGAAGTACTTGGATAGACAGCGTAAAAAGTGCGTTGAGCTTCAACCGAAAGCTTGTTGTGCGCTTCTTTGAGCACTATGGTTTATCTGTTAATTATACAATGGGCAGCGCTGGCTATTTCTTGTGGCTAGACCTTTCAACATTCCCTTCGCATTTAACACAGCCGAACAGTATCGCTTCTGTGGATGAAGCTCCTTTAGGTGACGCTTCTCGTCAACCTCTCAAATATTCACCCGTGACCACTGTGGAAGGATGTATTGAGCGAGGCGTGATAGGTAACGACGGCGCGACCTTTGGTTCTCCACACCATATTAGGCTAAATTTAGCCTGTCACCCTGCGGTTGTAGAAACCGCGCTGCAAAGACTGTGCTTTATTTCTTAGCGTAGCTTAACCCGCATCTGTTGACCGATAGTTAGTTTAATTCTAAATATTAGAATAATAAGCTCAAATATATGACATTTTATTCCTATTAAAGAGGATTAAAATGGCCTTATTAAATAATTAGCCCTTGACACATGTTCTATCGCCCAGCGTTACTCCTGTTGGGGAGAAGAGCCAGTGGCGGCTTACGGTTATAAGGAATACAAGATGATGTATTTGAGAAAAGCGAATGAAAGAGGAAAAGTGAACTTTGGCTGGCTAAAAAGCCAACATAGCTTTTCGTTTGGACATTATTATGATGCAAAACATATGGGGTTTTCAGCGCTACGGGTTATCAATGACGATGTTGTTCAGGCCGGCAGAGGTTTTGAAACCCACGGTCACAGAGATATGGAGATAATTTCATATGTTGTGAGCGGTGCTTTAAAGCACAAAGATAATACCGGTAATGAGTACGTAGTGCCTGCGGGTGACGTGCAAGTAATGAGTGCAGGTAAGGGTATAATGCATTCAGAGTTTAACCCTTCTACTGAAGAGCCTGTTAACTTTCTCCAAATTTGGATTGTGCCCAATGAAAAAGGCGGTACGCCCAGCTATGCGCAAAAAACCTTTGGCACACAGGCGGGTGGAAATAACCATGATTCAAAGCTTGAATTATTAGTAAGTGATAACGGTAGGGAAGGGTCATTACGCATTAAGCAAAATGCGGCAATCAGCCGTTTAACTTTGAAAGCTGGCGAAACATGGGAGCATGGCACTGAAGACCAAAAGGGTTACCTTCATATGATTAGCGGTAATGTACAGGCTGTGGTAGACAGTGAAACGAATGCAGTTGAAATAGAGGCAGGCGATGCTTTGGGTATTTACGAGCAAGACATCATTCGTCTGAAAGCCTCAGAGGAAAGTGTGGCCTTGTGGTTTGAATTACCTAAATAGCTGCCTAAAAGTAATCTAGATCAATAATTTAGTTTCAAATTGTGTATCTCTACTTCACGAATTCTTATCTCGTGGTATGATGACTTGGATAAGGTTAAAGGCTGGTAATACTTCTCATTAATGAGCATTATCAGTCTTTATTCCAGTTGTATGTAAAACTGAAGTCAGTGAGATACTAGAGTGATAAAAATAATCCTAGCAGATGACCATGATTTGGTCAGAACAGGGATACGCCGGATTCTGGAAGACGTAGACGATTTTACTATTCTCGCAGAAGCGAAGAACGGTGAAGACGCGGTACTTTTGTGCCGAAAAAACGCGCCAGATGTGGTACTCATGGACGTGAATATGCCCGGTATTGGTGGACTGGAAGCGACAAAGAAAATTGTTCGTATGTCTGAAAATACGCGTGTTATTTGTGTTTCAATGCACAAGGAAAGTCCTATTCCAATGCAAGTTATGGACGCAGGCGCATACGGTTTTCTGACAAAAGATGCAGAGCCAGACGAAGTAATACGCGCTATCCATAAAGTTGCGGCAGGACAAAAGTATGTTGATCAAGAAGTGGCCAATAGCATCGCCATCGGTAAGTTATTGCCTAGTTCGGATAATCCGTTTGACGAGCTATCGAGTAGAGAACTTACAATAGCAATGCGATTAACCGAAGGTCACAAAGTGCCGGATATAGCCCGAGAACTCAGTATTAACTCAAAAACGGTTAATACTTACCGTTACCGAATGTTTCAAAAGTTAGGCGTAAATTCTGATGTAGAGCTAACGCACTTGGCCTATCGTCATAAGCTTATCAATCCTAACACCTTTTAAGCGTCACTAGACGCGCAACGTCAAAGTGATTATGTCTGCATTTGATTCAGCAGCATTTCTTAAGAATCTAACCTCTCAACCTGGCGTGTACCGCATGTACAATAGTCAGGAAGAGGTTATTTACGTAGGAAAAGCCAAAAACCTTAAAAAGCGTGTATCAAGCTATTTTCGTAGTAATCTTGATAACGCCAAAACGCGTTCGCTAGTTAGTCAGATTGCGAACATGGATGTCACGGTTGTAAACAGCGAAACCGAAGCGTTCTTGCTTGAGAACAACTTCATCAAGAAATACAAACCGCGTTACAACGTGGTCATGCGTGACGACAAGTCTTATCCCTTTATCTTCTTATCCGACCACGAACATCCAAGGCTTTCTTTCCATCGCGGCCCTCAAAAGAAAAAGGGCGAATACTTTGGCCCATACCCCAGTGCGTGGTCGGTGCGAGAAAGCTTGCGTTCAATGCAGCGAATCTTCCCCGTACGTCAGTGCGAAGATAGCTATTACCGAGCACGCAGCAGACCTTGTCTTCAGTATCAGATGCAGCGCTGCAGTGCGCCGTGTGTAGAAGGCTATGTGAGCGATGAAGAATATAAAGAGCAGGTCAATTTTGCACGCTTGTTCTTGAAAGGTAAAAACCAGCAGGTCATTGGTGGGCTGGTGGAAAAGATGGAAGCAGCCAGCGAGGCACTCAACTTTGAAGCCGCTGCCCGTTACCGCGATCAGATTAATGCACTAAGAAAAGTTCAAGAACGACAGTGGGTTGCCGGTACTCAAGACGAAATGGATGTGTTTGGGTTTGCGTTCAAAGGCAATATGGCGTGTATTCAGGTAATGTTTATTCGTGAAGGGCAGTTGTTAGGCAGCAAGGCCTATTTTCCCAAAGTACCCAACACTGCCGATGAACAAGAAGTTTTTGAATCTTTCTTCCTACAGTTCTATCTGGCGGGTAACAAAGTTATTCCCAAGCAGATAGTACTTAGCAATACATTAACTGACGAAGACGCTATAGCAGATGTACTAGCCAGTGAAGCGGGACACAAGGTCCAGTTCTTCAAAGGGGCGAGGGAAGAGAAGCGCAAGTACCTGCAGCTGGCGCAGTCAAATGCGCAAACTGCGTTAGATGCTCAATACAGTCAGCAAAAGTCTGTGTTTGCACGCTATCTCGACTTAGAAGCGGCACTGGAAGTTGATACGCCTATTCAACGCATGGAGTGTTTTGATATATCACATACGTCTGGCCAGCAAACGGTTGCTTCGTGCGTGGTATTTAATCGTGAAGGTCCGCACAAAAGTGACTATCGCCGATACAATATAGAAGGCATTACCCCAGGTGATGACTACGCGGCCATGGCACAGGCGTTAAAACGTCGCTACAAGTCAGTGAAAGAAGTGCAAAAAATACCTGACCTTCTATTAATAGACGGTGGTAAAGGACAGCTTGCCCAAGCAGAAGCGTTTTTTGAAGATTGGCCCCATGATAAAAAGCCTATGCTGTTAGGCGTGGCAAAAGGCACCACCCGTAAGCCTGGCTTAGAAACACTAATACTGGCAGGTAGCCATCAGGTTCTGCCGATGGATAGCCATTCGCCAGGGCTTCACCTTATTCAGCATATTCGCGATGAATCTCACCGATTTGCCATTACTGGGCACCGCAACCGACGCCAGAAAGTTAAAACCACGTCGAGTTTGGAAAGCATACCTGGTATTGGTGCTAAACGCAGACAAACACTGCTTAAATTCATGGGGGGCTTGCAGGGTCTTAAGAAAGCCAGCAAAGATGAAATTTCAAATGTACCTGGTATAAGCCCTGAACTGGCGGAAACTATTTACGACCACCTTCATCAATAAATGAATGAGTAACAAGCAATGCATTACAAATTAAGGTAATGTGTTAGAAAAATGAAAGATGCAGAGCTTATACGCTACCGCGCTAAAACGCCTATAGAGGCATAACACCGAGACGTACTTTTTATGTGGACTGTTCCAAACTGTATTACTTTATTCCGAGTAATCCTTATTCCTGTATTTGTAGTTGTTTATTTTCTTGATTGGCGCTGGGCGCACGAGGCAGGCGCATTTATTTTTTGGCTTGCGGCAATAACGGACTGGTTTGACGGCTATCTAGCAAGAAAACTACAGCAGTCTACACCCTTTGGTGCATTCTTAGATCCTGTAGCAGACAAGCTCATTGTGGGCGCTGCTCTTCTTATGATTACTCATAGTTATGCAAACCTGTGGATCACGTTGCCATCTATTGCGCTATTGGTTCGTGAAATTTATGTGTCGGCGTTACGTGAATGGATGGGTTCGAATGGTGTAAGGGATGCGGTTAAAGTGTCTTTTATAGGTAAAGCAAAAACCACTGCGCAAATGTTAGCCTTAATTGGCTTGTTGTCGGGATTAGAAACCTTCATGGGTATCACAATTTATTGGGTTTCGTTAGGTTATATTCTTTTATATTTCTCAGCAGTGCTGTCAATTTGGTCAATGTTTGTTTATACAAAAGCGGCCTGGCCACACCTTCGAAGTGGCGCAGTAAAGTGAAATTGATCGTACATTAATCAAAGTGAATAAAAAAATAGCAAACGATCATAAAAAACCGCATTTATCTCAATTTAAACGCTTTTTTGTGTTGACAGTTTTGAATGGGTAGGTAGAATGCACCCCACATTTCGAGAGGACATCAACCAAACGAAATGGTCGATTAAGACATGCGGGAATAGCTCAGTTGGTAGAGCACGACCTTGCCAAGGTCGGGGTCGCGAGTTCGAATCTCGTTTCCCGCTCCAATCTCTTAGAGATGAGTTTTAATCACACGCCAGACGCATCTGGCGGAATGGCAGAATGGCTATGCAGCGGATTGCAAATCCGTCTATCTCGGTTCGACTCCGGGTTCCGCCTCCAAACGCTGCAACGCAGCATCAGGTTCTACGCCTGACACCTTTGCTGAAAAGCAACCCGATGCCCGGGTGGTGAAATTGGTAGACACAAGGGATTTAAAATCCCTCGCTGGTAACAGCGTGCCGGTTCAAGTCCGGCCCCGGGCACCATTTCATAGTTTTTAATAGTTTCTTACAGTCAATTTCACACTCTAAACTCCCTATTTTTCAGCATTTACAGTGTCTACCTGTATATTGTCGTCTATTGTCATCTCGTGGTACATGGTGCTACATTCGGTGCTACACAGATTCAATTACGACTAAATAGCACCAGCAAGTAAGCATGTTGGTAGCACCAGTCGATTAATCAGACGATAGGTAGCACCACATGCCCTTAACAGACATTCAAATAAAGCAAGCTCAAGCAAGCACAAAGGATATTTGGCTCACTGATGAGAAGGGCCTGCGCTTGCTCGTGAAAAAGAATGGCTCTAAGTACTGGCGTCTTAAGTATCGTTTTCAGGGAAAACAAAAGACATTGGCAATTGGTGTTTACCCAGAGGTGTCACTAAAGGATGCACGAGAAGCAGTTTCAGAAGCTAGAAGACAATTAAGAGATGATATTGACCCTAGCGCTATAAAGCAGGAAAAGAAGCACCTTTCTTCTGTAAGCGAAATAGAACTGTTTAACACACAAGCACGGCTTTGGTGGAATAAGCAAAAGGGCCAGTGGAGCGAGGGCCACGCTGCCCGTATTTGGACTCGCTTAAATGATAATGCGTTAAAGACGCTAGGCAAGCGGCCCATTGGTGAAATCACACCTCAAGACATAATTAGAACCGTTCAAAAAATAGAAACGCGTGGAGCGCTCGATGTTGCTCAAAGAGTACTTCAAGACATTAGGCGCGTTTGTCGTTTCGCTGTACAGACTGGCGTTCTACTCCATAACCCTGCTTCTGAGTTATCTGGAATACTGGAAAAGCGTAAAACATCGCATAGGGCCTCTTTACCAAGGGAAGAATTACCACAGTTTCTACGTGATTTAGATGCTTACCACCAGCAAGGCCGCTTACTTACCAAACTAGCTATTGAACTATTGGTACACACTTTTGTTAGACCTGGTGAGTTAGCCGGTGCCCGTTGGGATGAATTCGACTTAGAAGAAAAGCTATGGCGCATACCAGCGCATAGAATGAAAATGAAGTCTGATCACATCGTGCCACTTTCTAGGCAAGCACTTGCAGTATTAGAAAATACCAAGCCGTTCAGCGCTCGTTTCGAGTTCGTTTTTCCTTCTGAAAGAGACAGGTTTAAACAAATGTCTGACAATACAATGCGTATGGCTATTTTTCGCATGGGGTACGATGGTGAAACCAAAGGCAAAAGTAAAGCTAATCCTCATGGCTTCCGTGCTACGGCTTCCTCAATACTGAATGAAACAGGCTTTAACCCTGACGCAATAGAACGTCAGCTTTCACATATGGAAAGGAATGGGGTTAGAGCTGCTTATACCCACCATGCTCGTTACTTAGAAGAACGTAAAGAAATGATGCAATGGTGGAGTGACTACTTAGATAGTCTTAAGAATAACGGTAACGTTACGCCCATTTTTAAAAAACAAGCCTGATGAGTGTCGTACAGGGTCAATTAACTACGGTAGGGAATTAATATGGAAATCAATAACAGATTGAAGAGTTACTTAGACGCAGGTGAGCATGAGAGTCAGCTACTAGCGTTCACCAGTTTGTATAACACCATGCAGCTTGTGATAGATGGTGGTCGCAGCTATACAGACTCACAGTCTCAGACGTTATCAGAAACGCTCAGCTTAATGTTACCCGCATTTAAAAGTACGTTAACCCAGCTTGAAAGCATTGGTAAGGGTGATAGCTCTAAAGACCTAGCTTTAATCATTAGGACAAGAGAAGCTTCAAGTGCCCTAGCAGATGAAATGCTGGGAATTCTAGAAAACGGTGTATTCCAACAAAAAGATTCATCTACAGAGTATCAATCATTTAGAAGTGCCTGTTATAGCGTCAGTTCTCAGATATGTGACGCTTCACACGAATATCATGCGATTCTTCATAAGTATATCGACCCTGACTATAACGTGCTGACTATCACCGCAGCTTAGCCTCATAAACTGGCGCTAGGGTAGCTCCCGA